>JBCCCJ010000651.1:0-4339 GCA_039033615.1 Bacteroidota bacterium | reverse complement strand
GCAGCGGCGCCGGGTTTAGCATCAGCAGAGTGGAAAAGAGGGCCAGCCCAGCAAAGAGCATCAGATGTCGCGGCAGAAAAAACGCTTCCCAGAGATAATTGATGAAGGGATACATGCGTCCATCTTCAACCACTTGGGGCGAGGGTTTGGGTTCAGATTGATCCATGAGTCATCTGTCTATACTGGCAGCACTTCCCGCGCCGTACGGAGGCGTCTCAGACTTTCTTCTTTTCCGATCAGCGCCGCAATGTCGAATACGCCCGGGCCACCTGCGACGCCAGTCAAGGCAAGACGGAGGGGTGCCAATACTTTGCCTGCGCCTACTTCGTGCTTTTCCAGCAAAGCCTGAAAGCGAGCGTGTAGCGCCTCGTTTTCCCACGGATCCAACGCGGACCACGCTTCCTCTAATTCCTGAATGAGTGCCACGGAATCGGCTTTCCAGCGTTTTTTGGTCATCTTGGCATCGTACGCTTGGGGTGCTTCGAAGAGATAGCGCCCTTCTTCTACCACTTCCCAAGCCACAGATACCCGCTCCCGCATCAGCTCAATGGCCTGAGTCAGGAAGGCATCCTCTCCTCCGGTCAGTCCCTGACGCGCCAATTCTGTCCGTACGGATGAAACTGACTGCGCGGGATCGCCGGAGCGCAAGTATTGCTCATTGAACCAGCGCAATTTGGCAGGGTCATATTTGGCGCCCGCTTTGTGGACTCGCTCCAATTCGAATTGGGCCACCATTTCCTCCAGACTCAGTACTTCTTGTTCGCCTCCCGGATGCCAGCCGAGCAGCACGAGGAAATTCAGCACCGCCGCCGCTTCGTACCCATCTTCGCGTAAGCCAGGGGAGGTCCGAGCGGTGCGGGGATCGTTCCATAAGGTGGGAAAAATGGCCGTCATCAAACGAGCCTGATCTTTTTCTGCCAATCCTCTGGTGCCGAGGAAGGTTTCTTGCAATTGGGTAGTCAAGGCTTCGGAAGTAGCTAATTCTTCCAAATAAGCAGTTGCCTGGCGAGGAGAACGCCGAAAGAGCCCGGCGAAGGTACTGATCTGCTGTTTCAACTTTTCTTCTGCCTCTCCTTGGGGGGCATCGCCTCCTGCTTTTACAATTTTTTTGCTGACTTTCTTCGCCAAATCATCGATCAGGCCATCCACACTGTCGCGCTTGCTGAGCTTTCCTTTGCCGGTGGCTTTGAGAATGATCGGCAGATGCACAAAGGTCGGCATCTCGGCTTCCCAGCCCAGCGCCCGATACAGGGCCACATGAAGCGGAGTCGAAGACAGCCACTCTTCGCCACGAATCACGTGAGAGATTTCCATCAGGTGATCATCTACCACATTGGCGAGGTGATAGGTAGGCATCCCATCACTTTTGATGAGGACTTTGTCGTCGAGATTGGCGGTGTGGAAACTCACCTCGCCGCGCACCACATCCTGAAAGATGATGTCTTGTGCTTCCGGCATCTTCATTCGGATCACGTAAGCTGCCCCGGAATCCAATCGCTGCTGCACCTCTTCCGCCGAGAGATTCAGGCTATTGGTCATGTCTCCCCGGGTGAGGTAGTTGTATTGTTGGACCGAGGAATTGGCAGCCTTGAGGCGTTCCCGCATCGCATCTAGTTCTTCGGCAGTATCAAACGCATAATAAGCGTCTCCACTGGCCAGCAGTTGATCGGCATATGTCTGATACATGCCAGCCTTTGCGCGATCACTTTGGCGATACGGCCCGTAATCCCCTCCTTCGGCGACTCCTTCATTAAAAGGAATCCCCAGCCACTTCAGTGCATCAATGATGTATGCCTCAGCACCGGGAACAAATCGAGTTTGGTCGGTATCTTCAATCCGCAGAATGAGGCGACCCCCGTGTTTTTTGGCGAATAGGTAGTTGTACAGCGCAGTCCGAACTCCTCCGATGTGCAGAGGGCCCGTAGGACTTGGCGCAAAGCGAACGGCAACGGTTGATTTCATGCCGCAAAGGTAAGGGAGACGGGGTAGGTTTTCAATACCTGAAAAGCCTTAGACCATGTTTGGGGCGCTAATTTCCTCGGAAATATCCCATCCCAAACATAGTCTTACAGTTCTTTTTCATTTCCGCCCGGCATTTCTCACCTTTGCTTTTCGATTGTCTCTATTCATTGATTCTCTAATTCTGCCAAGCATGAACGACATTCTCCCCACTTATTTTGCGCCTCATGAAGTCCAGGAATTGCATGAGCTACAGGGCAAAGTCCTGGACCGGGTGGTCTATACCATCTGGCGCAATGTCGCCAAGCCCACCGAGTCTTATGAAGCGCTGGAATGGGTGGAATTGAATTTTTCAGACGGAAGCCTGATGAGTTTGACCGCCGGAGAAGAGACCACGGGGATTCAACTCAAGGAGCTAAACTTTGGATTGGAGCAGACCCGCATCCTCCAGCAGTTTCGTGGGCAGGTAGAGTTGGAACGGGTGGAAGTCAATGGACATCCGGTGTGGCAGGAGTTGATTGATTTGCCCATTACCGGGATTGGTCTGGTGATGCTCGACCGAGATCTGTACCCCAACAACCTGCTCCACCTGGAATTTGGTTCCGCTACCGTCGAATTCAGCCTGGGAGAGGAAGGATTGCTGGTGAAGCGAACTGAAGGCTGAAGAGTACGGCCTTCCCGCTACCTTGATCCCGCAAATCTGCCGTGCGTATGGTGCACACCACTGGACATTTTCAGAGAACTCCCCATTGTGTTGGTAGTCAAGCATGACGTCGCCTGCCGTTCCGATGGCCCGGAATCTTCGACAGGGCCCTCCTTTTTGTCCGCACAGAAAAGAGGTAAAAAAGCGCCGAAGTATGTCGAAGCCTACCGAACCAACTCCTCAAAAAAACGAAGCGCAGAGCGATTCGCAGCTTGGTAGAAACAGATGCCTTACAGAAAAAAGCAGGCGCATCGCGACTGCCATCTACTGGGATATGCTTTTTCTGGTGCCATCTGACCTACGCCCCCTCACTTCAGGGTCTGCACGTAATCGTAGATCTGCCAGAAATTGAGGTTGCGACCGGGGTGGTCTTTGTTGGTGAGGACGATGATGGTTTGCTGTAGCTCCGGATCGCGGATGAAGCAGGATCGGAAGCCCCGCCACCAACCAAAGTGATACATCAATTGCCGCCCTTCTCGCTTTTTGAGCCGCCAGCCGAGGCCATAGCGACTTTTGTAGCGGGTCCCCCCGTATTCTTGCATTTGCCGAACCAACTCCGGCTGGAGCAGGGTTCCATAGGCCAGGGCCTGATCAAATTTGAACAAGTCCTGAACGCTGGCATACATGCCTTTGTCTCCCACCACGCCGTCGATGTAGTCGTTGGGCGCGCGATAGTAGCCTTTCCAACCGACTTTGTACCCAATCGCTTCCATCGGAATTTCCGGATCTGCTACCCGAGAGTACACCATGGCCTGCTCCATTTCCAAGGGCTCAAAGACCCGCTCCTGCATGAAGGTTGCGAATGACTTGCCGCTGATCTCTTCTACGATGGACGCCAGGATCACATAATTGGTGTTGCAATAATTGAAGCGGCGGCCAGGACGAAAGAAAATGGGCGGCTCTTTGCGGACGTACTGCCGAAGCACGTCCTGGTTGGACATCGGCTTGCGCCAATCTTTCCAATACCAACTGGCAACCGCCATATAGCGAGCCATGCCGGAACGATGGTGCAAGAGGTGCCGCACGGTCATGTTTTCATACGGCCAGCCCGCCAGATGCTGCCCGACGCTATCATCCAAAGCCAGCAGGCCGTCTTGCACCAAGAGGAGCACCGCCGTTGCAGTGAATACCTTAGAAACCGACGCCAATTGGAAAGAAGAGGTCAATTCGAGGGGCTCCTTGCTGCGAAAATTCGCATAGCCATAGGCACTTTCATGTAAGATCGTCCCTTTTTCCGCGACCAAAACCGCCCCGTTGAGGCGTTTTTTTCGGAACAATTGCTCGAAGTAAGCTTCCAGATCATCCCCTTTGCGAAGCTTGAGCGATGCAGATTCCCAGGCCTCATTGATACACTCCGCGCTGGACGAAGTCAAATTGGCCTGAGAAGGATGGATGTACCGATTGGGAAGCAAGGAAAACACCATAGTGAGAAACAGCCCCACCAACCAAACATTTCTACTCATACCCAAAATCAGCGTTCACATTGTCTATAGCCCTAAAATACAAGATGTGTTCCATATTTTGGGACATTTCATAAATGGTCAGGAAGGACGCTCGTTTTTGACGTAAGTTTTTAGAACAAAGCGTCAAAAAGCGATGCCGATCTGGCGAAATTGCTCCTGAATGCCTCTCATCGGCTTGTTTCTTCGCCTTAGTGAGACTCAAAAAATAACTTGG
>JBCCCJ010000650.1:0-4354 GCA_039033615.1 Bacteroidota bacterium | reverse complement strand
TCTGCCAGTTTCTCTTTGTCCATCCAAGGCCAAGCCATCTCTTTTCAACTGGAACCCACCAAGGGGCGAAAGTTGAGTTTACGGCCTGCTTTGACTGGCGATTTTTTCCGGATTTTGTGCCCAAGCAAACGGATGGAAAGCCACATTCCCGATTTCCTGGCGGCAAATGAAGCCTGGATTTTGGAGCAATATGCCCGCCTACAGCAACGAGAGCAGAAGCGGGAGAAGTGGAAGCATGGGGTTCTGACGGGGCAGTTCGGATTCATGGGGATCGCTCACCAGTTGTATTTTGAGCCAGCGCATCGGGCCACGGTTACCTACGAGGAAGAAAAACAGCGCTTTCGCATCCAGATTCCAGCCTCTCGGCAAACCGATGCGGCGACCCGCTCCTTTTTGGCCTATCAGGCTCTGCAGAAGGTGATTCATCGTGCCCTGGTCCGGAAGACCCAAGAATTGGCCAAGGAGACCGGAGATCAATTCCAAACGGTTCGCACCAAAAATCAACTCACCAAGTGGGGCAGTTGTAGCTCGCGCAGAGCCATCAACCTCAACGCACACCTGGCGTTTTTGCCAGATTCGGTGCGAGACTACATCATCATCCACGAACTGATGCACCTGCGAGAAATGAATCACAGCGCCCGTTTTTGGAATCTGGTGGCCCAATATTGCCCTAACTACCAACAGGAAGTGAAGCAACTCACTCACTATGATTGGTTGATTGGCACCCTCAATGGCTGGGAAGCAGAATTTAAGTGAGAATTTCAGCGCCGCACCACATAAAATTCCACCCGTCGATTCAGCTTTCGGGTGTCAGGATGGGCATTGCTGGCAATGGGTTGGGAACCACCAAAGCCTTGGCTGCTCATGCGACTGTCGGTGATCCCATTGGTGATGAGGTACTGCCGAACCACTTCGGCTCGTCGGTCTGAGAGCGTCCAAAGATCCTGCTCATTTCCAATGTTGTCCGTGTGGCCTCGAATCTCGATTTCCAAGGTAGGGATGGCCCGCATCAGCCGAACCAGTTGATTGAGCTCGGGATAAGAGGTCTCTACCATTTCTGCCGAGGCCCGGTGGAAGTATAAGCGGTCCAGTTGGATGGTCGTGCCAATCTCGATGGGGCGCAGGTAGAGGTCCATTTGCACCTCCCGGTATTTTTCCACCGCCCGCACATCGAGGGTGTCAATGACGGCAAAGTAGCCCACTCGCTCCGCAAAAATTTCGTAGGCTTTGCCATAGGGGAGAAACATGCTGTAGGCACCAGTATTGCTCTGAGCCGGAGTTCGTTTCGCCAAAGAATCCACCGAAAGATCCAGGCTTTGCACTTCGGAACCGAGCGGATCTCCCGTGGTCTGATTGAACACCTGACCATAGACCCGAACCAGCGGCATCTCTCTCACATCCAACGGAATGCGAACGCCATACAAGTCATACGTTCCATGCGTGGTATCAACTGAAGCCATGTAGGCGTGCCGGGGGCGATTGGGCAAAAAATGGAAGAAAGCATCCCAGGCAGGACCATTGATATTGGCCCCCAGGTTTTCCGGTTGACTCCACTGGGTCCAGGTATTGCTCTTTCGTTCACTCCGATACACATCTCCTTCCCCATAGCCCGGTAAGCCTGCGCTACTGAAATAGAGGGTCTGCAAATCATCGCTCAAATAGGGCGTCATTTCGGTGGCAAAGGTATTGATGCTAGGACCCAAATTTCGAGGGCGAGTCCAGCGACCATCCTTTCGAAAACTCACGTAGAGGTCTGATTCTCCGTAGCAGTCTTTGAGTTGGCCGGAGAATACCAGCGTTTGCCCATCCTGAGATAAAAACCAATGATTGGGCAGGCTCCCTCGACCGTCTTCCAAGACATAGGAATTGGTCGGTGGTTGCCATAGGGCAGCGTCCCCAGAACCTTGACTCTGGGTCAACATCGGTGGCTGTCCCCGTTGGTTCATCCCGATCCATGCGGTTCGTTCGTTTCGGCTGAGTTTGACTACTTCTGAGCGCTGGGCCTGATTCAGCGGGGCGCCCATCCGAAAAGCAGGCCCCCACATGCTGTCTCCGGCTACGTCGCTCCACCAGATGTCCCCTTTCTGAAGACCATCTGCCGAATCAGAACGAGTAAAATACAGGTGGTCGCCTGCCGCATTGATATGCCCTGCCGTTTCGTGGGTATGCGGTTGATTGATGGTGCTATCCAAGGGCCGCTTGATGGCATTGAGGATCGCATCATTGACTTCGAGGATGTCGATGGGGGGATGATGAATGGTGAAATGATCTACCTGGAGTTCCGCTTGCTGCCAGATGGTCAGGCCATGGTAGCGACCGCGCATTTTGGGAAAATCAAGTTCTGCAACCTCTTTGCCATTGATGGAAAAATACAGCCGCCACCCACTTTTGCGAATCATCAGTTCATTGGGTTCGCCTTGCGCTTTGATCTTCCGGTGTTTTTGCCAATTCTGAAGAAAACGGGGGTTGCCAGATTTGACCTCAGCGATCGCGAAAAATCCTTCTGGCTTGATCAAAAAAGCATAGTACTGATCGCCTTTCGCATTCGCACTCCAACAAAGACCATAGCTAGCCGAAGAAGTCCCCGGTACCTGAGTCAGCGTCGTAGAGAAAGAGAAATTCTTCTGATTCTGGAGATGAATTTCGTGGGTAAAGAGCAATTCGCCTTCCAAAGAATGGTGGCCCAGGTGCAATTGGCCTTGTTGCAGGACCGCCTCGCTGGAATCGGTGAGGCCCAGCGGCCAACGGAAAGCGTCCAGGGTGAAATCATCGTGAAAAAGGATGTGGTCTTGAGCCAACAGAGGACTCCAACCAAGGAATAGCCAGATCAGAAACGTTCGCATGGAGCAATTTTTCAAATCATTCGGACAATTTCAACTCTAACGAATCAATCGAGAGTTTCATTTTGCCGTGAAAGAGGACGCCCACCCGATCTCCCCGACTCGATTCATAGGGCCCTGTGAACACCAGGACCTCGTTCAGGTAGAAGTGAAGTTGCTCCCCTTTTCGTTCAATGGTCAGCTCATTTTGCTCCCCACTTTTGAAGACCCACTGGCTTTCCGTCCAGTGTTTGATGGCATCGTATCGGCCTCTTTGCTTCTTGAGGATGGTATATTTTCCATTGACGGTGATCAGAAAGGCAAACAAATCCCGTTCATCTAATTTGGCCCCCCAGACCAATCCGAAGGCCATGTTTTTTTGCCCGGAATGATGGGTGAGGGAGAGACTGAGGGTAAAGTCCTCTTGGAGAGGGAGCGGGTGGTTGACGGCAAAAAGGTTCCCTTCAAAGCCCGTATTGCCTCGCAGCCACAGCTGCCCTTCGGCTACTTCTGAGCTGAGACGCTTGCTTTGAATCAGGGTCCAGTTCCGGCGGTTGTCTTCAAATTCTTCCAGCCAGGCTGCTCCGCCGCGTTGTTGGGCGTGCACCGAATCGAGTTGCAGAAACAAGCAACTGGTCAACAATACTGGTATGGCCAATGTGGCTTTCATGGGGGGGAGAGAGATTGAACGGCCAGAATCATGGCCACCATTTGTACTAAGTTGGATATCTGAGCGTCAACTTGAAGATAGGTGATGCGAAGGGTGCGAGGGCGCTCCCGAATCCCGCTGATTTGCATCAGGGGAACGGCCACATTGCTCGTTCCCGAGGGAGTGTCAGGATTGGGCAAAGGATAGATGCGATCCAGCGAAAAAAAGAAGCTGTCCTGTTCGGCAGCAGAAGGAGCTAACTGAAAGGTATCTCCCGGAATGGTCAGTTGCCATTGATGAGCCAGCGAATCCCCTAGCAGAAATCCTTCTAGTCGATGTTGGCCCAGGTAGGCATCAATGGTCGGCGCATCTGCTTCATGAACAAATGCTACCTGTCCCCAGGGTTCTGCCTGAATGTGCCAAGCTTTGCGGTTGGTGGAGGCGGGAAAACGAGAGAGAAAGGAAAGCTCGCCCGTATGAGTTTCATACAATCGGAGCTTTTGGAGCTGGGAGTTGCCAGCTTTTTGTTTCCAGGAAAGGGTAATCTTACGGAATTGATCCTGACTCATCACCTCCCCAAGCCCCCCACTCAGGCAAAAGCCAAGCAGCAGCAGCCGATACAGGCGCTGTGTCCGTTCAGGACAAAGAAAAAAGCAAAAGAAGCCCATCATGGCCGGGAAATGTGATCAATCTGTAGTGTGAAGGACAAAATTCCTACTCCTTTAGATGAGATGCAACCCTCATCCGTCACTCTCGACACTTCTTACCTCAAATTTTATATAGCGTGAGAATTCTGCCCTTTGAAAAAAGATATCAAACAGGGCGCGGTATTACAAATTTCGTTTGGCGTAAGGTTTTGCTAACGGATCATTCTTATAAAACGATC
>JBCCCJ010000649.1:0-4354 GCA_039033615.1 Bacteroidota bacterium | reverse complement strand
CAGTCGATCACCAAAGCGGATCTTTTCCAAATCCAAATAAGTTTTGATCAGCCTCATTTCTTCCTGCAGGGAGACAAACTGTTGGCTGGATTTATTGAGGGTATAGCGAAAAATAAACGCCAGCTTTTCCGTGGCTTGTTCCGCAAGATCCGCAGATTCGTGTACCAATTCCCCAATGCAGTTGAGGGTGTTGAACAGGAAGTGGGGATTGATTTGCGAACGCAGCGCAGTGAGGTTGGCTTCGTAGGTCTGCTGAATCAATTCTTTTTCCCGAGTCACCAGTTGCAGCACGTTCAAGGTCAACTGCGTCTGCTGAATCAACTGCGAAATCAGTTCCAGGTCTGAAAGGTTGTACACCCCCCGCTTTTTCTTACCTAGCATCAGCATCCCATAATTCTCGTCGTCGATGGTGATGGGACAGATCAGGGTATAGGGAGAGGCCTGCATGGACTTCTCTAGCTCATCGGCGAGGCGGAGGGGAGAAATTTCCTTGGTTTTGGACCAAACGGTGTGCTGTTCGTTGAGGGTTTGGTATACCTTCACCTGAACCTGACCATCTACAGGACCGCCTTCTGGCGAAGGTTCCCGCCACCACAGATGCACATTCTCCGCATTGAAAAAGCTGCTCAACTGATCGATCAGATCATAGCGCAGATTCGCAACGGACGTATAGCGACTGATGCTGGCAATGAAGGTTTTGAATTTGGTCAGCTTTTCCCGCTGTTGAGAAACAAAATAGCGACTCAACTTATTTTCATTCGCCAGATAGACCAGCCGAATCACCAACAATAAAGTCAGGAAGGTCACAAACTCCAGCAGATTGCGGTATTGGATGCTGGGTCGAAGGTATTCGAAGAGTTGAATGATGAGCAAATAGAGAATCACACTCATCACAAAAGCCACCAAATACTGCAGAGATTGCGTGATCACCAGAGAAGCCCGACCAAATTGCAATTGCAGAAAGGTCGCGTTGATGAGGGGGAAAAATAGCAGCAAATAGTAGCCAAACAGCACATGCTCCGAATGTAGCCACGCAGGCGTATCTCCTTGCGCGAAATACCACAAGCCAAAGCCCGCCAAAGCGATGATCCCCGTCAACCACAGCAACTGCTGATTGCTCCGAGATTTCTCATCCCAACTTCCCGTGATGAACAAAAAGAGGGCTCCGGTGAGGTGAAGCAGAAAAAATAAGGCTGTGTAGCGCTCGATCAACTCATGGTAATAGGTGAGGGTCTGCCCCAGATAAATCAGTTGATAGAAGCGAAACAACAGAAATCCGCCCGTTAGCGCGGAAGGCAGGACAAACAGCAGGTTGGGCAGATTGGCCTTGAAATAGAGATAATAGACGATGTAGGAGAACAACAGCCCCACGTAGGCGATCATGAAGAGCCTTTCGCCACCAATGCCCACCAGATCACTTTCTACGATTAGATAGATGTGGCGGAAAAGTTGCAACACGAAAAAGAGCAAGGCCGTTACCACCAAGCCCAACAAAGTCAAATATTCCCGCCAGGTCTTGCGCACCAGGGGAAGCAAAATCACCAGCACAATCAGGGTAATGAAGGCGCCAATCCCAAACATCCAGCCACTGAGGTGCCAGTAGATGCTGTGATCATTGAATCCAAAAGAAAGTCGGAACCCATTGCGGAACAGCACGCCCAGTTGCTCTACTTGCAAGGTGTAGGGGTCTTGCCGTTCGACTTCCACCCGAAAGAAGTGACCGGGCCGGGCCGCTTTCGTGATTTGATCTACCACCTCAGCAGAAGAAATGAGGTTTTCATCCATCTCTACCAGGCGATCACCTGACTTTAAGCGGAGTTTGTCATAAGGTTTATATCCTGGCAAGGGGTGAACCTGTTTGGCGATGACACCTTCGGGAGAATTTTCCCAATTCACCCAATCGTTGCCCTCAAATTGAGCCACGACTTCCTCATCGGCGTGGAAATCCGCCAATTGATTGGCCTCTTTTTCAAAGGTGAGAGCAATGCCTACCAAACACAGACAGAACATGCCCAGGATGCTATACCAAACCCAACCTTTTTTTTCCATCGGGGAAAACATCAAATCTGTTGGACTTCTGCGTTGAAACAGAAGAAAGCGAAAGATACTGAGAAAATGCTAGTGGAAGCAAGGAAGAGAACGAGGGCAGAACCTGCCGGAGGTAAGGGGGAAAACAAAAAAAACTAGGGGACTCAAACTCGCTGGTGGCGAATGAATCAACCCTAGCCCTTGCTCTTGTAATTCCAGGTTTACCGTCCTGTTGTGATACAATACTACAACAAAAGCCATCGCAGGGAATCGGATGTTGCGTCAATCGTTTGATTGGGCTCCGGTTCGGTCGGTTTATCATCCTCAATGGAATCATCTCATAAATAGACTGGGGCATTCACAAATTCAGTTCAGAACCCTCGCGGATACGCTCGATCAGCAAGCGACTCAAAAAAAAATGCCTGGAATAAATTCCAGGCAAAAAAAAACTAGGGGACTCAAACGCTCTGCGTGAATCAACCCTAGCCCTTGCTCTTGTAATCCAGGATTATCGCCCTTTCAATACAAAGATGGGGGCCAGACGCTTGATCTGTATGCGATATTGCGCGAATTGTATTTTTTACAGCATGAACGGTCGGTTTCGATGCCTGAACGGTCATGGATTTTTATTTTATTAAACGTAAGGCAAAAGTTTTACAAAAAGTGCCTTAAATAGGAATGAGTGCCTATTTCGATTGAAATAAGCACCCAGATAACAGGCATTAAGGGTAAGATACAAACAGACCTAATACACCCATTCCAGGGGAGATCTTTTCGTTCTTGCTAGCCCCGAAACTTCAACTCTCAGATAGTTATGAAAGTGTAGCTTCAACTGTATGTTGTTTGTCGTCGTTGGAGAAAGATCAAATAGTGTGCCAAGGATGAGGTTCCCATTTCGAAGCACAGGATCCCTCTGAAGCAGGGATGTGAGAAAGCAGCCAAAAGGAATAAAAAAAGTCCCCAAAAAGGCATCACGCGGATCAAGGAAAGCCCTGAGCCGCGTGAATGGAACAAAAGAAAATGGGGGAAAGCGTCCCAAAAATGAACTACCGAATCCCTCGGTCGTTGAGCATCTGTCGATATTTTCGGGCATAAGCCTCATGCTGAGCCGAAGTCTCCGAGAATTGGTGGTAGCCCGATCCATCAATTCTTGCACAGAAGTACATATACTGATGCTTCTCCCCATTCAGGACCGCATCTATCGAAGTGATCGAAGGCGTACAAATAGGGGCGGGAGGCAGGCCCGGATAGAGATAAGTATTGTAAGGCGAATCTACCTGCAAGTGCTTATTCAGCACCCGACGAATGGCAAAATCCCCTACCGCATATTTCACCGTTGGATCTGCCTGTAGCGGCCACTTTTTGCGCAGTCGATTCAGATACACTCCCGCCACCTGCTGCTTCTCATCATTCTTATTGGTTTCCTCCTCCACGATCGAAGCCAGGGTCATCACCTCTAGACGAGAAAGCCTCCACTTCTTGCGTTTTTCATTCCGCTCCTCATTCCAAAAGGCCTTGTATTCCTTGAACATCCGCTCGAAAAAATCCTTTGCCGAGATGTTCCAATACAATTCGTAGGTATTCGGAATGAAAATGGTCAGCGCCGTCTCCGGGGTAAGCCCATTGTGCTTCTTCAAAAATTCCGCATTGGCCATCACATCCAGCAACTCCTGCGCATTCATCTCCAGGTGAGAAGCCGTGTACTCAGCCAGTTGCTCCTTGGTGCGAAACTTGACAAAGGTGAACTTCATCGGAGTCTGCTTGCCAGAGCGAAGCAAGGTCACCAACTCCCGCGTAGTCATGCCATCCTCCAGCAGATAGCGACCGGGATAGACATGACGGGGAAAATTCATCTGTTCGGCCACCCAGTGGAACGCCTCGGGATCAGAAATGAACCCGGCGTCGAGCAATTCCTGGCCCACCACCCGGTAGTCAGAGCCCGTGTGAATAAAAAATTCCGTGGGTTTCCCCTCCGGCGTGTGAACATTAGGAGCAAAGATGCGCTGGTAGTAGGGATACACGAATAAGACGCCAACCACGCCCAATCCCAACCAAACCAGCGGATTTCGTAACCACTTTTTCATGAAAATCGCTGCTTTGCTTCAAAGATACGGATTCTGGGACATTTGGATGGGTGGGCAGATGAACCAATCCTGAGTTAGGAATCATTAGGTAAGACCAGTCTAACATCTTCCCCTTTGTTATCTTAACATGACTTTTGGACAAGAAGTATCGCAACTGTTTGTTTATGCCCCCCTACCTCTCCTCCAAAGGGGGAAATTATTCTATAATCAAAGATTGTTCCTCGCTGGCGGGGGTTGGGGGT
>JBCCCJ010000648.1:0-4356 GCA_039033615.1 Bacteroidota bacterium | reverse complement strand
GCTACGTCAAAGAGCTGAGGATCAATGCCTCTAGTATACTGGTAAGCTGGGGTCAATGTTTTTGGCATAGGCCGTAACCCCTCCAACGAGGTTGTAAAGATTGGTAAAACCCTTTTCGGATTCAAGTTTTCGCAGGACTTTTGCACTCCTAACCCCCGTCCGGCAATGGAGAATCACGGGTTTTTGGCGGTCAATTTCCCCTGCTCGATCCAGGATTTCTCCCTGTGGGATCAATTCCCCGCTGAGGTTCACAATCTCATATTCGTAGGGTTCCCGCACGTCAATCAACTGGAAATCTTGCCCTTTCCCCCTCATACTCGCCAGTTCCTCCACCGTAATGGAACGAACCGCTTTGCCGTAATCTGCTTCTTTTTCTTCCATTCCCATCCCACAAAATTGCTCATAATCAATCAACTCCCGCTGGGTAGGGCTGTCTCCCGTCAAAGGATTGCGCGGATCTTTTCGGATCTTCAAGGTACGGTTCATGAAACTTAGGGCATCAAAAAGAAACAACCGACCACTCAAAGGCTCGCCAACGCCGCTGATCACCTTGATGATCTCCAAGGCTTGCAGCGAGCCGATGATGCCCGGCAACACCCCAATGACTCCCCCTTCCGCACAACTCGGTACCAAGCCGGGAGGCGGTGGAGTAGGGAAGAGATCCCGGTAATTGGGGCCGGTATTGCCTGCTGCATCGGTATAATTGAACACCGATACCTGCCCTTCAAACTGAAAAATGGAGGCATAGACATTTACTTTCCCCAGCAACACACAGGCGTCATTCACCAAATATCGGGTAGGGAAATTGTCCGTCCCGTCGGCGACGACCTCATATTCCCGGATGATTTCCAGGGCATTGTGAGAGGTGAGCTGGGTATCGTAGGTGCGAATGTCGATATGGGGATTGAGCGATTGAATGCGCTGTCTGGCTTCGTCTACTTTGGATTTTCCCACAGAATCACCCCCAAATAAGACTTGCCGTTGCAGATTGGTTTCCTCCACCCGATCATAGTCCACGATCCCGATGGTGCCGACTCCCGCCGCCGCCAAGTACAGGAGTAGTGGACTTCCAAGGCCTCCACTGCCCACGACCAGCACCTTAGCTGCTTTGAGCTTTCGTTGTCCGGCAATGTTGAAGTCGGGAATGATCAGGTGGCGGCTGTATCGCTCTATTTCTGCCTTGCTGAAGGTAATGGGGTCCATGGGAGAGTCCGTTAGCCAATGGTTGGTTGATGAAGCAGGAGGCGTTCCTCCGCAAATTGGTCCTGCGCATTGAGCACCCAAGAACGTTGCTCGCACACCTGACCCTGTTCAACAGAAAGGATGAGATAAGACCATGCCGGCCAAGCTGATTCATGATCCAATCGGGAGGGAATTGCGGGATGGTCAGTGTGAGAATGATAAACCCCCAGAATGGTGAATTGGTTTTCCCTGGCATATCGTTCCACCCGCAGAATCTCCTTCGCTTCAATGAGAAAGCGGTTTTGCTGATTCCCTGCGTGTTGGTTGGGGACAGAGACGATTTCCGAAACGAATCGCCGCTTACCTTCCTGTTTACCGAGTAAAAAGCCACAACCTTCCCTCGGGTAGCTGCTCTCCACCGCTTGATTCAGCAAGCCAACTTGCGCTGAAGTCAGGTAGAGCATCCGTTCACTGCTTTGTTGGCTCAGAAATTCGACCGATGATGAATTCTTCATGCTGCAATCTTCACGCCCCCAAGTTGGGATTCTTTGTTCAACTCGCCAAGCCTGAGTTTTTGCTAAGTGGGCAATCCTAGCAGGAATGGAGAGCCAAGTTTGGTAGATCGGTTTGAAGAAGTTGTAAAAATGGCGACATTCCCCCACAATTCGCATCATATGCCAGATCCATCCATCAGTAGAAAGCGCTTTTTAAAGCAGGGAAGTGCGGCCTTGGCTGCCGCCGGACTTGCCACAGTAGGGTGCCAACCATCAAACAAACCAGCATCCGGCCCCACCATTCTCACCAAGCAGGCCTTTGAGTGGGACATGGTGACTACCTGGCCTCCCAATTTTCCCATCCTTGGGGAAGGCTGCCAACAGTTGGCGGACTGGATCGAACAAATGTCTGGCGGTCGCCTGAAAGTGAAGGTCTATGGCGCTGGTAAATTGGTGCCAGCCCTAGAATCTTTCGAAGCGGTCAGCCTGGGAGCGGTCGCGATGGCGCATGGAGCCTCCTATTATTGGGCCGGGAAAATTCCTGCGGCGCAGTTCTTTTCTACCGTTCCTTTTGGCATGAATGCCCAGCAAATGATGGCCTGGTTGATTGCAGGGGGCGGACAGGAATTGTGGGACGAAGCCTATGAACCATTCGGATTGATAGGACGACCCGCTGGGAATACCGGCATCCAAATGGGCGGCTGGTTCAACACAGAAATCAACACGGTTGCAGATCTCAAAGGGCTAAAAATGCGGATTCCGGGCCTTGGGGGAAAAGTGATGTCCAAAGCCGGGGTGACTGCGGTGAATGTCGCCGGAGGAGAAATTTACACCAACCTGGAGCGGGGAGTCATCGACGCAACGGAATGGATCGGCCCGTTTCACGATTACAAAATGGGCTTTCACGAAATCGCCAAATATTACTATTACCCTGGATGGCACGAGCCCGGTACAGTGCTGGAGACCCTGGTCAACCGAAAAAAACTGGAGGAACTTCCGACTGACCTTCAGGAAATCGTGAAAACCGCCATCGCTCGCCAGGGAGTTTGGATTCACAGCATGGCTGAGGCGGCCAATTCCGAATATTTACTAAAAATCCAGAACGAGACTTCGGTAGAAATGCGAGCCTTCCCGACTGAGGTACTAGAAGTCTTGCGAACCGCTACCGGGGAAGTCCTGGAAGAAATGATCGCTTCTGATCCTTTGAGTGCGAAAGTATATGCCTCTTATCGGAAATTCCAACAACAGGTTTCCCGTTGGGCAAACTATACGGAGAAACGCTACTATTCTGACTTACAGAAATAAAAAACGGCTTCCTCGTTAGAAGAAGCCGCTACTTTGATATCTAATCTCTGATCAATAATTTCTTTGGTCAAGGCATCACTTCGTGGGGTGAAGTTTGAATTCTACCCGACGGTTTTTGGCACGGCCTTCGGCGGTATCGTTGTCGAATTTTGGGGCTGCTGAAGAGTAGCCATCAGAAGCGATCCGGCTCATGCGAACGTTTTTCTCATACACGAGGTAGTACTTCACTTTGAAGGCCCGCTTGATGGAAAGCACCAAATTGCTGTTGTGATCTCCGGTGTTGTCGGTGTGTCCCAATACATCCAAATTGTACTGAGGGTTGCGTTCCAATACCATGGCCACTTCATCAAGTACGTTCAGACTTTCTGGCTTCAAGATGTCGCTGCCTTGTTCGAAGTACACATTGCTCATCGCATCTTCCAGAATGGCGAGGTCAGCTTGAGAAACCGGGCGCAACTCTTCAGCAGGTTGGAACTGCTCGTTTTGTCCATCATCAATCATGACTTGGTCGATCTGAGGCGCAGGTTGCTGCTGAACTTCAATTTCCTGAACAGGCTGTTGAGGAGT
The DNA here is from genome assembly GCA_039033615.1 of Bacteroidota bacterium. Taxonomy (GTDB): domain Bacteria; phylum Bacteroidota; class Bacteroidia; order J057; family J057; genus JBCCCJ01. Next base: position 808 of record JBCCCJ010000648.1, on the reverse strand, counting down.
GGGATCTTGAGGTTGAGCCTCGGCGATGTCTTCATTCTCATCAGCGGGTGCGTCTGGGCATCCCAGATACATGGCCTTTCCCTTTTCGTCTGGGCAAATGTCGTCGCGATCAGGCACTCCATCTTTGTCAGCATCCGCCAACATTTCCATGTCTTCTACGTCAGGATCTGGATCCGGCTCTGGGCGCTTTGGCTTGCCGTTATCTGGCAAGGCAAACACAAATCCGGCGGTATGAGTCAGAGGATGGATATCCCCCTTCTTGATCGATTGTTTGTAGGTAGTTTCAATCTGTAAGCTGAAATTCTGGCTTACCTGAAATTGAATCCCCAATACAGCGGGAACATACAATCGAACGTTGTTGCTGGCAGAATTTACCCCAAAACCGGTACCGATGTAGGGAGCAAATACGGCGTCTTCCCGAAGAAGCTTGCCATTGTTGGCTTTGATTCGAGTGAGAACATTTGCGTCAATGAGCGAGGTGCTGAGGAAATTGTTTTCTCCCAGCGGATAAATCGCCTCTGGAACAAAGCTGCTATTCACAGACAAGTTCAAAAGGGGATTCAAATAGGCATGAGCGCCCATGGTGATCCCAGGATTCCAGGATCTGGCTTGGAGGTAGTCGCCCGTGAGGGGACCTTGATAATCCATGAATACGGCGGAAAGACCAGCCATCCAACGGTTTTCGCTGGTTTGAGCTTGGGTCTGTCCCAAAAAGGTAAGGCAGATAGCAGCAAGGACGGTTAAGAGACGAATATTGGTCATTTGAGAAGGTTTGCTCGGTTTCCCTGAAATTCGACCCTGTGGCAGT
>JBCCCJ010000647.1:0-4358 GCA_039033615.1 Bacteroidota bacterium | reverse complement strand
CGGGCACATTGTGTTTTAAAGAGGAGTAGTCAGTTTATTTCAGGGCTAGCACCTCTTCTCTTGCTTCATCTAAAAAGGTTTCGTCTACCAGAATCCGTCCACAGTTTTCACAGTGAATGAGGCGACGACGTTGCTTCAATTCGATGTGGATTTGCGGAGGGATGATGGAGAAACATCCGCCGCAGGCATTCCGGTCCGTGGTGACCACCGCCAAGCCGTTTCGCATATTCTGACGAATTTTGCGATACCCAGTCAGGATTCGGCCTTCCACTTTCTCCGAAGCTTTGTCAATTTCAGCCAGGAGTTTTTTCTCCTCGACCATGGTGTCCTCGATGATGACTTTCAGTTCGTTCCGCTTGTCATCCAGTTCGCTCTTTTTGTGATCCACCTGATCCTTGGTGCGATTTAGCAGCTCATCTTTCTGCTCGATCTGATCCCGGTACTGACGAATTTTCTTTTCAGAAGTCAGGATCTCCAGGTTGGCATATTCGATCTCTTTCCGAAGTGCTTCAAACTCTCGGTTGTTCTTGACGTTCATCTGCTGATCTTCGTACTTCTTGATCTGCCCGGTGAACTCTTCAATTTTTGCTTTGCGCTGATTGATGTCTCCCTTCAACTGCTTGATCTCGTCTTCGATCCGTTGCTGACGAGTTTCCAGCCCTTCAAGATCATCTTCCAAGTCACTGACTTCCTCGGGAAGACTCCCTCTCAGTCGATGGATTTCATCCAATTTGGAGTCAAGTACTTGCAGCATGGTGAGAGCGCGCAGTCTTTCCGCTACGGGATTATCCATAAGGTTGAGAATTTAACAGTATTGAATGGGATTTGTCCGTATTTTAGACAAATGAACCGCAAAGTTAGGAAATTTTTCTGATAAATAGCTATGAATCAGTTGAGAAGTGAACTGCTCCGATTCATAGTGTCCGATGTCCATCAATAACAATTGATGTTCGTGGTCAAAAAACTTGTGGTAGGTGATATCAGCCGTTACAAACGCATCTGCCTCAGCCTGTATGGCCGCTTTCGTCAAAAAACTCCCGGCTCCCCCACATACAGCAACTTTCTGGACCATTGCCTTGGTCAATCCATCCGCGTATCGAATCCCTCCGCAATGGAATCGCTCCTTGACCAATTGCAAGAAGGCTTGCTTTTCCATTGGCTGAGCTAAGGTCCCGACCATGCCACTCCCAGCGGGATGATCCGGGGAGGAAGCAGGTTTTTCCTGCAGGAAACGGGTCTCCTGTAGTCCGAGGGTATCACTGATTTTTTGATTGACTCCAGTTCGGATGTTGTCGAGATTGGTGTGGATCGCATAGAGAGCAATGTCATGCTTGACTGCTTTCATGATGGTCCGACTGACATAATCCTCCCCGTTCAGGCGCTTTCTTGACCCAAACCAGATGGGATGATGCGCAACAACCATGTTCAGCCCAAGCTCAATGGCTTCTTCCACCACCGCTTCCGTCATGTCCAAATTGATCAGCACCCCATGAGTCTGCTGTTCGGGCAAGCCTACCAGCAAGCCTACGTTGTCATAGGTTTCCGCTAACGGAAGAGGTGCCCAGGATTCCAGGGCAGCCGCAACTTGGTTGACTTCGATCATGTTCAATCTAGAGGGTCCGGCGAATTTCGTTTTCACGATACGCTTCTACCACATCGCCTTGTTTGATGTCCTGGTAATCTTTCACCATGAATCCACATTCTTGGCCATTGATCACCTCTTTGACATCGTCTTTGTAGCGCTTCAATGATTGGAAGGTACTGTCGTAAATCACCACTCCATCCCGAATCAGGCGAATCTTGTCGTCTCGATTGAGTTTTCCGCTGGTAACTCTGGCTCCTGCCACATTGCCAACTTTGGTGATGCGGAATACTTCCATAATTTCTGCGGTACCCACGATTTCTTCGCGAATCTCCGGTGAAAGAAGGCCTTCCAAGGCATCTTTGACATCATTGATGGCGTCGTAGATGACACTGTAGGTCCGAATGTCGACGGATTCTCGCTCAGCGAGGGTCCGAGCCATTCCATTGGGGCGTACGTTGAAGGCAATCACGATGGCTTCGGAAGCAATCGCAAGGTTGATATCCGCCTCGGTGATGGCACCGACTGCTTTCATGATGATGTTCACCTGTACCTCGCCAGTAGAAAGTTTCAACAAAGAACCGGACAGTGCTTCCACCGATCCATCCACATCCCCTCGGATGATGATGTTGAGTTCTTTGAAGTTCCCCAGCGCGCGACGACGACCAATTTCTTCCAAGGTCAGACGGTTGGTCTGCCTCAATTGCTGTTCCCGGAAAAGCTCAGAACGCTTACGCGCAATTTCTTTGGCTTTTCCATCTTCTTCAAAGATGTAGAATTTATCACCCGCCTGAGGCTGCCCACTCAATCCAAGGATTTGGACGGGTTGAGACGGCCCGGCATGTTTGATTCGGCTCCCGTTTTGATCGATCAAGGCCCGGACTTTTCCGTAGTGAATTCCGGCGACCATGTCATCCCCTACCTTCAAGGTTCCATTCTGAACCAACAGAGTAGCGACATTTCCACGTCCTTTATCGAGGCGAGATTCAATTACGGTTCCAGTAGATACGCGATCAGGATTTGCTTTGAGTTCCAACAGATCAGCCTCTAACGTTACTTTTTCAAGCAGCTCATCTACGTTGGTACCTTTGAGTGCAGAAATCTCCTGGGATTGGAAACTACCTCCCCAATCTTCGACCAGAATATTCATTTCCGCCAGTTGGCCTTTGATGCGTTCGGCATCGGCTCCAGCCTTATCAATCTTATTGAAAGCAAAGATCATTGGCACTTCAGCTGCCTGAGCGTGATTGATTGCCTCCTTTGTTTGAGGCATAACAGCATCATCAGCTGAAATCACAATGATGGCGACGTCGGTTGCTTTGGCACCACGTGCACGCATGGCCGTAAAAGCTTCGTGACCCGGCGTATCCAGGAAGGTTACTACTCGCCCGCTTTTCAATTTGACCTCATAAGCACCGATGTGCTGGGTGATTCCCCCTGCTTCTGATGCAGTTACATTGGAACTCCGAAGGTGGTCAAGAAGGGTCGTTTTTCCGTGGTCAACGTGTCCCATCACCGTGATGATTGGCGCACGCTCCGTGAGATCTTCTGGTTTATCCTCGATCTCCAGTTCTTCCAGTTCAGACTCCGTTACGTCAACGAAGTTGATTTCATAGCCATACTCCTCTGCGATCAAGGTCAGCAATTCTGCATCCAATCGCTGGTTGATCGACACCATCACCCCAAGTTGGAACACTTTGGAAATGATCTCCGTAACGGAAACTCCGATCATTTGAGCAAATTCATTGACAGTGATGAATTCTGTCAATTCGAGGATGCGTTCGTCCTCTGCCATTTGCATTTCCAACTGCTCTCTACGAGCAGCATCGGCATCACGCTTGGCACGACGCAGCTTTTGGCGACTTCTTGAAGCCCCTCTTCCCATTTGGGAGAGCGTATTTTTGATGGACTTATCCACCTCCTTTTCGCTAGGCTTCTCTTTCTTAGTCCTTCCGCCTTGGTTGCGGTTGTTGTTATTGTTAGAGGAAGAGCGATTGTTGTTATCTCCTCCAGTAGTTTTGCGCTTACGCTTGCGGCGGCGACGGCGTTTTTTGCCATCCCCATCTCCTTCTGTTTTGTTCTGGCCTTCTGTTTTCTTGGCAGAATCGTCCTCTTTTTTCTTCTTGTTCTTGCGATCAGAAGGAAGTTCGATTTTGCCCATGACTTTCAGCCCTCTCAGACTTGGGGTCCGATCCCCGGCACGCATAACGGTACCTCCTTCTCCTTCCGTCTCTCCTTCTTCCTCTGTAGGCTTTTCCTTTTCCTCCGTCCCTTTCTCGGCGACAGGAGTTTTTACCTTGGCTTCTGGCTGGACCGGTTCCACCTTGACCTCAGGTTCTTTGGCGACGGGCTCTTCCACTTTTTCTTTCTTAGGGGCAGGGACTTCCGCCACTACCTTTTCTTCGACCGGAGCTTCCACTTTTTCCTCAACCTTGGGCACTTCTGCTACGGGTTCAGGAGTTTTAGGCTCTTCGGCTACGGGTTCTACCTTTGGCTCAATCGGTGGCTTGGGTGTTTGACTGACAGGCTCTTTCTTCTTTTGATTGGAACGACCCTTTTTCCCAGAGACCGCATCCAAGTCAATTTTGCCCACCACTTTGAGACGAACAGGAGCGTCGTCTTCTGGCTCTTTCTCCTCTTTGACCTCTGGAATCGGAGGGGGAGGGGTTTCCACCGGAGGCTCTACAACCGGGGGCGTAACCTCTGCTACCGGAGGTTTGGTAGAAGTGAGGGTAAGGGGTTCTTCCGTTGGGGAAGCACTGCGACGTCTTCTGGG
>JBCCCJ010000646.1:0-4359 GCA_039033615.1 Bacteroidota bacterium | reverse complement strand
TGCGGAAGCCTTGGTCATGATTGATGCAGTATTGGGCCAGGCCTATCAAGACAGCCTCACCGCCAAACGCGAAGGGACAGAACCGCCTGCCTTGGCTCCTCTGGCCATTCGGGCGAGAAAAGCCGAAATCCTAGCGGAGATGCCCGCCATTTCCTTTGAACAATGGACCCAGGTAGCCGAAAATGGCATTCCCAGAGCAATGCGGGTCAGTGGGGATGGCATCCAATTCCTTGCCCCAGACAATACCTACGGAGGCAATCGAGCCGATTTCCCCCAAGTATATGCCTACACCTATCCGCGTCAAACCATTGGGACTCGCCCCCTCTACCTCAAGCTGCTCACCGGACAGGAAGAGGGATACTTCCTCAGTCCAGACCCCACCAATGGGTCCCAAGGACCTGACTTTGCCCAAGTAGTTGACACCTTCTTTGTTCTGGCCAAAGGCATCGGCGCGGCGGAACCCCTGCTCATGCAAACAGGAGCGAACGGGATTCCCAGCCTGCTCACCGAACAAGATTCGATCAAAGGCCCCTCTGCCACCTTCGGCTATGTCGGAGTCGGTGGCTGGGAATTTGAACATCGCTTCATGAGCGACGCGCCCAAACCCACTGCGATGGATTACACCCAAAAAGGTCATCTATTGGTCGGGTATCAAAATGGAGCGTTGAGACAGTGGTCCCCAAGCGGGAAGTTATTGGCTCAGCAACAGGCAGGGAATCAAGTCATTCACGACATAGAAGTCGGCCCGTTCGGAAACTTTGCTTTGGTTGGAGGTCAAGGCGCCCACGTATGGAACCTCCAAAAACAAATCCTAGATCCCATTCCGGATGCGGAAAGCCTTACCTATTCGGTAGGCTGGGATCCTTCGGGGTCCAGGGTGGTTCTGGCCGGAGCCAGGAATTTCGCACAAGAGAGATCACTGAAAAGAAACTCATCAGTCATCAAGGCATGGAGTTCCCCCAAAAAAGTGGGCACTCAAAAGGGAGAGGTATGGGAAATCGCTTATTCACCTAACGAAACCTCCCTTCTCCTGGCTGGATCAGATCAGGTGTTAGCCGTCATCGACCCGCTCAATGAAACAAAGCTTTTGTCTCAGACTTTCAGCGAGATGATTTATTCTGCGGCCTATCACCCCAATCTTTCCCAGGTGCTTGTGGGCAGTGATCAAGTCAGCCTCATAGATATGAATGGTGAGGTCCGTCAAACCTTCGAACTGGCAGGCAGTGAAGCTGCTCGGGTGGCCTTCAGCCCCGATGGGAAGCAAGTCATCGCCCTATCTTCAGATGATGGGGTTCAATTTTGGGGAATTGCGGACGGGAAAGAAACCCAGCGCTTCTCCTACAGTGAGGAGGGTAGAAATCTCTATGGAGCCCTATCCATCTCCCCCGATGGCAAGACCCTCGCTTTCAATGACGGCAAACGGATTCGCTTTGAGACCATCCCTCCCTCTCCAGACATCAATCCCGGCGAAGAATGGCAAGTGCCCAAGATGATCGCCATCAAAGGTGGCACCTTTCAGATGGGAAGTACCGATGAGCTGGCCCAGGCAGATGAAAGCCCCGTTCATCAGGTCACGGTAGGCGATTTTGAGCTATCGGAGACGGAAGTGACAGTTGACCAATATGTGGACATGCTCAATACCTTGACTGAGCCGAGCGAAGCAGAATACAACGAATCCCAAATTATTAGGGACAACAATGGCTTTGTTCCCGTAGCGGGGCAAGAGAATCTACCGATCACCAACATTTCCTTGAAATCGGCCTGGTTGTTCTGCACCTATCTAAACTCTTCCGTAGGCTCAGACTATCGCTTGCCAACGGAGGCGGAGTGGGAATATGCCGCTGGCGGGGGCGCGACCAATCGAACCCGCTGGTCAGGGACCAATCAAGAAGCCAATTTGGGAGACTACATCAATGCCGCTGGCACCAGCAAGCGAGACCAATTCTCAGGCATGGCCCCCGTCAAAAGTCTCCTCCCCAATGCCCTCGGTCTCTATGACATGAGTGGGAACGTTTGGGAGTGGGTGCAGGATGGATACGCCGATTATCCCGCAGAAGCTCAGAAAAACCCCTTCTACCCCACGAATCTGAATCAGACGCACATCGTTCGAGGAGGTAGCCATACTACTTCTACCCCAGTGAGGGCCCTGACCGTAACAGATCGCCTGACCTACCTGGGTCGTCAACGGCAGCCGGATGTAGGCTTTCGGGTGGCGCGAGGAAAATTGTCCGGCATTCATATCGTCAATTATGGGGAAACTCTATACCAGATCGCCCAAACCTATGGTCGCACCACTTCCGAGTTAGAAAAGTGGAATCGGTTGGAGTACTTTACAATCGAAGTGGGACAATGGTTGGTGGTGAGTCCTCCCACACCCGAAAGCGGGGACAACACTTCTGGCCTGCCCGCCTTCCAACGGCTTCACCCGGATTCTCAGTTGGAGCTCTTCACTACTCAGGCCCAAATCGACAGCGTCCTACGCACGGGAGGGCTGCTCAAGCGACCCTTGGTGTTGATCTTTTGGACGGCCAATAGCCCCGCCTCTGACGAGCAAGTCGATCTGATGGAACAACTGGTGGAGGACTTCAAAGGCCAAACCACCTTCGGGGTCGTGGACGTGGATGCCTCCCCCGAAATCAGAATTCAATACCGAGTTACAACCATCCCTTCTACCCTCCTATTGAAAGGGACCAAGGTCGTTCGCATGGACGACAAAGAAGGCGGCACCCTCAATCTCCTGAGTAATTTCCTCAACCGGGAGTTGGACAAATTGCAACAGCAAGCAGAACCTCCTACCAAAGGCTCCTCGGGAAAAGGAGCTCCTCCGAGCTCACAGTATTCTGCGGCGACCAAGGTAGCGGATGGATGCTCAGGTGGCCCCGAAGCACAGGCGGATGGGAAGTGCTATGATTGCCCGGAAGAATACAAACGGACTTCTCAGCCGATCACCAGCGACGGCGCTTGTGAGGAAATCGTCGAGCCCATCTATGCGGTAGCTACTCGACATGGAGCCGGGAGCGGCAAAGCCAAAAGGGATTGTGCCCCCGACCAATTCTATGACTCAGGGGAGCAGGCCTGTTTCAGTTGCCCAAAAGGCTACAAACGAACCCTCTTTCCCGTAACCGGAGCCAAAGCCTGTGAAAAACAGCAATTGGTATCCTTTGGGAAAGCCGTAGTCACCGGAGAGGCGACTTGCCCACCGGGCAGTTTTCTGGACCCAACTACCGGAGCTTGTTGGTCTTGTCCCTCAGGTTATCGTCGCACCATTGAATCTGTGACCGGGGACCGAGCTTGTGAAAAAGTTCAGTAATCAGGGGTTGGGTTCCTTCGGCACCCGAAATTGCTCGACAAAGTCATTGATCTCCCAGGCGTCTTCCACATGGAAGTCGCCGATTTTGGTGCGTTGCAAGCCTTTGAGATAAGCGCCTACGCCCAATTGCTGGCCCAGGTCGTGGGCCAGGGAGCGGATGTAGGTCCCCTTGCTACAGCGAATGCGGGCGTAGCACTCAGCGGGTTCGTCTGCCCAGTCCAGCCAAGTGAATTCATAGACCTGAATCTTGCGGCTTTTGAGCTTGACTTCCTTGCCCTTGCGAGCGGCTTTGTAGGCCCGCTTGCCATCCACTTTGATGGCCGAGAAGATGGGCGGAGTTTGCTCAACCTCCCCTACAAAGGTCTGCATTTCAGCAATGATCTGCTCCTGGGTGATGTGAGAAGCATCCTGGTGGTTTTCCTCGGGCATTTCGCCATCGTAGCAGGGAGTGGTCGCACCCAGTTTGATATGGGCGAGGTATTCCTTTTCCTGCCCCTGGATGGACTCGATGGTCTTGGTATGCTTGCCCGTGCAAAGGATCAGCAAGCCCGTCGCCAGCGGATCGAGGGTTCCGGCGTGGCCGACCTTCTTGATGCGAATGGCATTTCGCACCTTGCGCACCACATCAAAAGAGCTCCAGCCCCTCGGCTTATTGAACAGCAGCGTTTGTCCCGCAGAAAAATCCATGCCGCAAAGGTCGGAAGTGGGAAATTGCGGTGCAAATGTCGGATTTGGTGTAGCTAGGTCTTCTTAGGTTGGGGACATGATTTCCCATCCCAGGATGTCATCTTGAGCCTGCGAAAGATCTCTTGTTTTCCCAATCAACATAAGATCTCTCCTATCGTCGAGATGACACGCTGGGTATGAGGGGAACTGGCAAGCAACGCGTTGTCAGGCTGAGCCTCGGAGATGGAATGAGTTGCCACGAATTGACGAATTAGCACGAAAGAAGGGCTGTGGAGATGAGAAATTCGTGGCTACTGATCAGTGCTGTATCGTAAGTAGTCAACATAAGATCTCTCCTATCGTCGAGATGACAGGCTAGGCCT
>JBCCCJ010000645.1:0-4360 GCA_039033615.1 Bacteroidota bacterium | reverse complement strand
GAACCCTGAACCCCACCCCCTGGCCCCTTGATCTTACCGATTCAGGTGAGCGACTTCTACCTTGTTGAGGACGGCCCCCATGAGTTGTAAGTCCAAGCCGTTGAGGTAGTCGATGGGAGCCCGATCAGCAGCGTTGACTCCGGTGGTAGCGGAAAACACGGGCAATACCCGATCTGCATAGTCCGACAGTTCCTTGGTGTCTGCATATTGGTTCAATTCCGGGCCTTCCATCAAGATGATGTCGTAGGAATTTTCCATGCTTTCCAACATTTTCTGCAATTCGTCCCCAGAGAAGACTTCCAGAGGAGAAAATTCCCCTCCTTCGCAACCGATGACATCGACGCCCTCAAATACCGAATTGGACACCAACATCTTGCGCGAAATTTCCTTGTTGAGGTAGCGCTCTAGGGTAGGCGTGGCATCGGTAATTTGCGTCAGCGAACTTTGCTTGAAGTTGGTATCAATCAATAAGACTTTCTTCCCATTCAGGCTCATCGAATAGGCCAGAGATACCAGCAAAGAGGTTTTGCCCGAACCACCCCGAGTACTGGTCACCAGGATGGACTTGGCGTCAGTGCTGGTGATTTCGTGGCGAATGTTTCGCAGTAATTGTTTGTAGCTCTCCAGGCTTTGGTTCTTCTGCGGCTCACTGAACAGCGACACCAAATCTAAATTTTTGGTGGTCAAGCGATTCAACACCCCAATCAATGAAAGGCCTGTCATCTCGGTGAAACGAGATGGATAGCGAATGCTCACGTCCAGATATTCCAGTAGAAAGAGAACGACCACACACAAAATGAGGCTTACCAGGGCCGACAAGACCGTCAAAAATACCGTTTTGGAAGGCTCGGCTTGCTCTGGTGGCTGCACGAAAGATTGCTGAGTAATCTCCCCAGCGACAAAGTCCATGGCCGTTAGCTTGGCTTCATTGAGCTTGTTGAGGACCAGCAAGTAGGCATCACGCGCCACTTCCACTTCTTTCCCAATCGGAGAAGAAAAGCCCTCTTGGGACGTAAAAGTCGCCGTGCTGCTACCCTGGCGTTGCAATTCCCGGTTGATCAATTGGATGCGTTCCCGAGAAAGGTCCAAGCGCAACTCCTGTTCAATTTTTTGGCGAAGGCTGATGCGAAGGTTTTCATTCAAACCGGGGCGGCCTTCGACCTGATTTTGGAACAGCTCGTCGGTCAATTCTTCGGTCGCTAGCCGGAGCGAATCCTGAGCGGTAGCCCGGAATCCTGAGCGGACATAACGCTCGTTGAGGCGAGTGAGTCGCTTACGCAACAACAAACTCAGGCTCTGGCCCCGACTCAATTCATTTTCGAGTAGGGAAGCCATGTATTCATCTCCGATCGAATTTTGGATTTTTATGAGACGACGCTCGGCAGTGAATAAATCCTCATTCGCCAATTCTCGCTGGCGTTCGAGGGTTTCAATTTCCTCCATCAACGTCTGCATGGGGTTGGAAACCGCCGTGATGCCTTGGGCTTTTTGGTAAGATTCCCAGGCTTTCACTTTGTCATCCAATTCGTCTTTTTTCTCCTCCAGCATTTGGGTGAAGAACTCTATCGAGTTTTTGGAACGGTCGGCTTTCACTCGGGCATAATAGCGAATGAATTCCTGACTGAGGGTGTTCACCACAAAGGCCGAGAGGTAGGGACTCTCCGAGATAAATTCTACCCCCAGCAGATCCGTACCAGGAATGCGTTGTACCTGGAGGGTGGTCCGCAAGGCTTCATAGTCATAGCGCACTTTGCGGAGCATCTGAATGTGCTTCCGTTCCAGTTCGTCAGAGGCATAGAGCGGTTGGAGGGAATCGAGTTTGGTTTGGTATCTCGCCCGAGCGACTCGCAGGTCTTCAGGAGAGTATTGAGAACGCAGTTCGTTGAGGTTGCGGAACGGTTCGGTTTTTTCCAGGTCATGCAGCATCAGCCGGTAGGAGACCAAATTCAGCACTTGTGGAGAGCGAACCATTTCCACCATATGCTTGAATCGAGCTTCGATCTCGTAATTTTGCAAACCTCGGGAGTAGCCACTGAAAGCGACCCCGGAACTCCCAGCAATCCCGGTAGCCAGTTGAGATTGAGCTTTATAGACCTGAGGGGCTTCTCGGGTAATCAGAAAGGTGGTGATAGCCGCAACGGACGTAATGGCCAGAATGAGCCATTTGCGTTTGAATAGCACCCGCAAAAAGTTGATCAGATCCATAGTGTATAGCTACCGCAGGAGAGAGTGGACGGGAAAGATGTGAGAGACTGTAGGCGTTTTTGATCAGGCCGAAAGTACAAAATCCCGATCAATTTGTGTCAAAAGCACTAGATCCGTGCCAAGGTAGGGCCTCTGAGGAGGAATTCCATAAATAGCAGTCTCAGTGGTCGTTTGGGTATCTTGATTGGGGCAAATTTCGGGCCGAATTGCGATGCCAACGAAGATACTTCACCTGAAACAACCAGATCACCCAAAGCAGAAAACTGGTCAATCCACTCAGGCCCGCCAGGAAACTACTGGCGATCGGATTGGGATAGCGGGAGGTCCCTCGGGCAATCAAGCTGAGGCTCTGATCTATGTGCAGGTAGGCTTCTTCTGCTTCCCGGAGTTTTTCCAGAATATCCAGATAGGCTTCTTCTGATTGAGCAACTTCCATTTCTGAAACCGCCAATAATTTGCTTTCTCGCTCCCGAATTTGCTCCTGGAGGGTTTCCAATTCTTTTTTGACAAAGGCCAGATGGGCCAAGGCAGTGCCCAGTTCTACCGCCAATTGATCACCATCCCTGGTCGGAGAAGTCCATTGACGCACCGAGATGATGCCCCGCTTTTTTTGCGCTTGTTGCTGTTCCAAACGAGCCCGAAGCGCCTCTACGCGTTGTTGTTCTTCCTGATAAACGCCTTCCAGTTGTTGAATCTGCCGATACAGCTCCTCACTTTCTGGGTCCGCAATGCGTTCGCGAATGCTTTGGCGCTCCTGGTTCAGCTTGGCATAGGCTTCCTCCAACTGCAATTTGCTCTGGGTGAGCAATTGGTTTAGCAATTCAATGTTGGCCTCTTCCCGTTCTTTTTCGACTTTCAGATAGTACCGGATGAATTCCTCACAGTGCGAGTTGACCATAAAGGTGGACATTTCCGGGCTTTCTCCACTCGCCTGGATGAGGAGCAAGCCGTTTCCAGGAATTCGGTCGATGTTCAAGCGGTTTTTCAGCGCAAACGGCCCGTACCCCAGTTCTTTTACCAACCGCTTCAACAAAGAATCGGCGGCTTCCCCGGACCACTCCAACTGCAGTTCTCGGACCCTGGTCTGCAGGTCAATTTCCAAGCGACTCTTTTCAAATGTCGTCAGTTGAATCAGCTGCTCTGGGCGTGAGGTAAAGGGCTGCTCACTCCGCAAATCGTGAATGGTGAGCGAAAAACCCAGCAAGCGCATCACCCGGTCAGACATCATCATCCGCTCCAGATCTTCAATTTGTTGACGAAGGGCCGCTTCGGTCAAGCTGGAAGAGGACAAATCCACCCCTTCTACCTGGGATAAGCGGGGCTCTACCCGGAGGCGAGCTTCCGCGGAATAGGATTCCTGAATGGCTTCAAATAAGGCGAAGGATAGCAAAGCAATGGTCAATGGCACGGCCATCAACACCAACATTCGCTTTCCGAGACGTTTCCAAGCTTTCATACCAGATGGAAAAATGCAGAATCTCCCAGGCATTCACCAGCGAATACCTGCAAACGGGAAAACTCCCTTATTTACTGGTTGATTTTGCCTATCGAATGGCTGTTGCTCATATGATCAATCTGCCAATTCCAGTAGCTGTTCTAGCGTTTGCCAGGCATCCTCCCATTCTCCTGCCTGATATAAATGACGCTTGAACCCCACATATTCCATCCCATAGACCTGGAACATCCGACTGCCTTTTGCCTTGCTATGTCGGACGTTGGCAATGCGATCACAGACCTTGATCAAGGTCGCGTAAGGCGTAGATCGGATTCCTGCGTAGTACTTCTCATTGGCCCGTTCTGCGCGGGTTCTCCCCTTCTCATTGGTCAAGGCATACACCAATTCAGCAACGGGTTCTCCCAGCACTTTTTTTACATCGTTGTAGGTTTCCCGGGCATCTTCGATCAAGTCATGACACCAGCACGCGGCCAGGATGATTTCCTGCGTTTCCGCTGGCAACTCCTTCACAAAGGGTTTGGCCGCTTCTGCTACCATCCCCAAGTGGTATTCATAGGGATGTTCTCCGTATTGCTGGTTAACGGCCCGGTGGCAGTTGGTAAAACGCGGCTAATAATTCGACTGCCACGGGGTTGGGTTGAAGAAATTTCCTCCACCGCGATGACTCCTCTCAATCTGACGCTGCCTACCTTCGTCATT
>JBCCCJ010000644.1:0-4360 GCA_039033615.1 Bacteroidota bacterium | reverse complement strand
GGAAGTTATTTTTCAAGTATCACTAAGGAAAAACCCCTATTTTTATTCGATCAACCATTATCCGCATGAGAATTCCGCTTACCTTTTGGATGTTCAGTTTGTATCTGTTGGCTGGTTTGGTAGCCTTTGCGCAGCCTTCCAGCAAAAACGTTTCCCTAGTGGGGCAAAGGACGTATCCTCACGAACTCAATGACATCTGGGGCTATGTTGATTCCAGTGGGACGGAATATGCCCTCGTTGGCTTGACCCACGGCACTTCCATCACTTCTCTGGCAGATCCAAGTCAACCACAAGAAGTAGCCTATATTCCTGGGGCGATCAGCAACTGGCGGGACCTCAAAACCTTCGATCACTATGCCTACGTGACCAATGAGACAGACAATGGCGTCTTGATCATTGATTTGCAATACCTCCCGGATAGTGTGGTGTACAAAGACACCGTTATGGCCGGCATCCAGACTGCCCACAATCTCTGGATAGACGAATTTGGGCGGATGTACCTGGTCGGCACCAATAATTTCAGCGGAGGGGTGGTGATTTTCGATCTCACCAATGATCCCTGGGATCCGGCATTTCTGGGCTTTTACGATGATGAATATGTGCATGACATCTATGTCAGAGGTGGTCTGGCTTACCTTGGAGAAATCTACACCGGCACCCTGAGCATTCTCAATGTGATGAATCCCAGTAATCCCTTCATCATTGGGGCGGAGACCTATCTGGATGGATTTACGCACAATACCTGGTTGAATGACGCCGGGACGACCTGTTTTACCACTGACGAATACAACGGGGCATCTGTGATTGCTTGGGACGTCAGTGATCCCGCCAACATTCAGGAACAGGACCACATTCAGTCTCAATTGGGAGGGGGGCTCTCTGCGCCTCACAATGTCCATGTCCACGACGATTTTTTGTTGACTTCCTATTATCGGGACGGCTTGCACATCGTCGATGCTTCCCGTCCGGAAATTCTGGTCGAGGTAGGCCATTATGATACCAGCCCCTTAGAAGGGGGGGGATTTTCGGGAGCCTGGGGAGCGTATCCGTTCTTGCCTTCTGGCTTGGTCCTGGTTTCGGATATAGAGGAGGGGCTGTTTGTTTTAGAGCCGGAGTACCAACGGGCGGGCTTCATCGAAGGCGTGATCCGGGATGCCGCTACAGGCATATTCCTGGATGGGGTGGAAGTCCGGATTTTGGATACCCTCGATGCTACCACCAGCGACGTTGTGGGGTTTTACGGGGTAGGAGTCGCGGATTCTGGCACCTATTCCCTGGAGTTCTCCCGCTTTGGATATGAAACGGATACGCTGCTGGCAACGGTAGATCAAGAAGAAACCCTTTCCTTGTCTGTGGATTTGGTTCCTTTGCCACGGGTGGACTATCTGATCAAAGTGCTGGAGGCTGGCAGCATGGCGCCCATCGAAGGGGCAAGCATTCAAGCTCAGGTGATGGATACCGACCTTCAATTTGCCTATGAAACCAACCTCGATGGAGAAGTCTTCCTGCCCCGCTTTGTGATTGAATCGTATGAGTTCATCGCAGGGCGTTGGGGCTATGTAACCCAGGCCACCCAAACGGTGGCAGACAGTTCCCAAGCGGAGTTGGTGTTTCTGTTGGAGCCGGGCTATTATGATGATTTTTCCCTGGACTTTGGCTGGACGGTAGAAGGGGCACCCCGCAATGGTGCCTGGGAAAGGGGAGAACCGATTGGCACCTATGCCACCACCATCGGGCTAGGGATCTTCAATCCAGAAGAAGACGTGCCCAATGACATCGGAGAGGCAGCTTATGTAACCGGCAATATGGGGGGAGCCCCCTTTGGAGACGATGTAGATCGAGGATTCACCCGATTGGTATCCCCTCCGATAGATTTGTCTCGCTATGCCTTCCCCCGCATCAATTACTATTGGTGGTTTGTGAATTGGTCCCTGAACAATGGCGGTCAGCCTGGCAATGACTTCTTCTCTGTCTCCCTCACCGACGGCATCGACACCTTCGAAGTGCGCCGCTACCTCGGACCTTTTGCCAACAGTTGGAATCAATCTGACATCCGGGTGGATCGCTACTTCCCCCCAGATCGAGAAATTCAGGTCCTGTTTTACACCCAGGATTTTGAACCGGGAAATCAGGATGGAGTCGAAGCAGCCGTTGATCTCTTTCGGGTGTTGGAAGGCTTTCCCCTTTCTACCGAAGCAGAACTCGATCCTTCTCAGTTGCACGTTTATGTTCCAGCTACAGAATCTTCCATTCGCTTACGCTTTTCCGCGCCTGTTCCTACTCTGCCTTTCCAAGGAGAGATCATGGACCTACAGGGGCGGAGGCTACACACATTCGATTGGGCAAGGCCTCAAAAAGATCTCTGGCTGGATGCAGATTTCCCAACTGGTGTGTATCTTGTACGCTTGGTTTCTGACCAGCAACTACACACTGTCAAGTTTTTCATTCCCTAACCTTTTCCTGAAACGTTTGATTTGATGAAGTTTCAACGCTTACTTATTGGCCTGCTCCTTCTGAGCAGCCTGTCTTCATTTGCCCAAAACGGGAGGAACAATCTCGATCTTCTGGGGCAGTTGTCCTACAATCTTGAACTCTCCGATGTCTGGGGATATGCAGATGGAAACGGGCGAGAATATGCCTTAGTTGGGGTCCAGGACGGGGTATCTATCGTCGATCTGGATACGACTCCCATTTTTGAACGGCATTTCATTCCGGGTGCATTTTCCACCTGGCGCGATCTCAAAACCTACCAAAATTACGCCTATGTCTCTAACGAAAGTGGCAATGGCCTGCTGGTAATTGACCTGAGTGGATTACCTGGAACCATTGATTTCAAGGATACGGTCATCGCTGGCATGCAGACCATTCACAACCTATGGGTGGATGAGAAAGAAGGCACATTGTACATCGTTGGTTCCGATCAGTTCAACGGAGGCATGGCCATCCTGGACCTGACCAATGATCCCTGGCGCCCGGAAATCAAAGGCAATTACAACAACACCTATGTCCACGATGTGTATGTGCGCGACGGCTTGGCCTACAGTGCAGAATTGAACGGTGGTCTCACCATCGTGAATGTGAACACGCCTGTCTTTGCCTACGTGGTTGGCAACCAGGGCTATTCTGGCAACTTCACCCACAATACCTGGCTCAATGACGCAGGAACGGTTTGTTTCACCACCGATGAAACTTCAGCTGCCTATATCAACGCCTGGGACGTCTCTGATCCTACCAACATTCAATACTTGGATCGGATTCGCTCAGAGTATAGCGGTGGAGTCACCATCCCTCACAATGCACACGTGCAAGATGATTTCATTGTGGTTTCCTACTACACCGATGGAGTCATTGTATATGATGGCAGTCGTCCTGAAGCGCTGGTAGAGGTAGCCTTTTACGATACCAGTCCCATTTCAGGTTCCAGCTTTTCTGGCGCTTGGGGTGCCTATCCTTTCCTGCCCTCCGGAAGGCTATTGGTTTCAGACATAGAAGAAGGTCTCTTTGTTTTGGAACCTACCTATGATCGGGCCGCTTTCGTTTTGGGAATGGTTACCGATTCTCTGACGGGCATGCCCATAGAAGGCGTAGAAATTGCCCTGATTACCACTCCTGAAACCGATTTCTCCAATTTGGACGGGAGTTACGTCTTTGGCCAAGCAGATAGTGGGACGTATCCCATTCGGTTTGAGAAATACGGCTACGAAAGCAAAACTTTTGTCGTCAACTTTGTACCTGGACAGGAAACCGTATTGGATGTAGAACTGAATTCTCTCGCTCGCTTACCTTTCGAGGTATTGGTGAAGGATTCCAAAAACCAACTCCCTGTCGAAGGAGCTACCGTTCAAGCCTTTGCGCCAGCCAATCAGGCCATTTTCGATTTCATCACCGATCTGGACGGGCGGATTGCTGATCCAAATTTTATCGCCAATCCATACACGATCCGAGTAGGCAAATGGGGCTTTGTCAGCCAGGAAGTTCCGTTTACTTTGGATGTGGGCAACCAAACCTTGACCGTTTTATTGGATTCTGGTTACTATGATGATTTTGCTTTTCTCTTTTTTATCCTGAGTTGACGGCTTTGATTCAACCGCTGTCAGGGGAGTATGCGGTGCGTCGTGAAGTTTTGGAGAAGCTGCCTTTTCCCATCGGCTACGGTGTAGAGACCTCGCATATCATGGACGTGTATGCCGAGTGGGGACTTGAAGCCTTTGGGCAAACCGATTTGGACCAACGTGTGCACCCGATCAAGTCAGCTCGATATTTAGCTATCACCGCTCCTACTTCCTGGCGGATATCCTGGTGCCCAGCGATATGGTCGACTTCTTGCAAAGCTTTTTACCCACTAAGCAAATCAGTGAGC
>JBCCCJ010000643.1:0-4362 GCA_039033615.1 Bacteroidota bacterium | reverse complement strand
CGTGCTGACATCGTCCAGATAGTCCGTAAAAGTCTTTCGGTAGCCCAATTCCCATTGGATCCCCAGATATCGGCTGAACCTTACCTCAATGCCGCCCCCAAATGGAATGCTGGCCTGCCACAATTGATAGGGTGCTGGATAGCCTTCCCCCAACCATTGCCCCTCCGTTCCCAAGGGTTGGAGACGAACCCATTCGCCCTGTACCTGAGCCCGAGGATCAAAGTTGAAAAGACCCACCCCCGCAAATACGTAAGGGCTGAAGTGGTAATTCTTCCGCATCCAGCGAATGCCAAACTGCTCATCAGGCAGGAAATGCCAGACCCCGCTGAGCGACAATTCCCGGATTGGAGAGCGAAAAGAAAGGTTCCGAATCGTTCGGGAATCACTATTGGCCAGCGAATCCGCCGCTCCAACCGTACCAAGATTCACCCCCAGCCGCAAGCTGATGCTGGGGTCCACATACCAATCCACATAAGCCGCCAAGGCAGGTCGGACAAGGCTATTGTTGAATTGGTCGGTCAAATCTCCATAATAATAGCTGGTTCCCGCCCCCAGCGAAATAGACAGAGATCGCTGGGCCAGCAGCTCTGATTGCTGAGCCAGCAGAAACAGACACAAGGCAAATCGGGAAAAGAATCGAATCAACATGAGCAACGGAATAAGGAAAATGAAAGGAAGAAGCTGAAATTAGGCGGATTTCTCTCCATTTTCCCTTTCATTTCCCTCGCTTGGTTACAGGGCATTCCAGGGCATGGAATAGGTCCAAGATGCCCGTTTCCGTGCAATCCCAACGCAAGAATGACCCTTGGGGAGAGAAGCAGGGATGTTGTAAGTTTGTAGCGGTTGAAACAATTGACGGAGCTATGAAACAAACGCTGACCTTGCTAGGGGCACTCCTGTTGTTGGGAGTAGGATATGGGGTGTTCGTGTACGATCGGGACGGAAGCTCTCTGCGACAAGAAGATATCGCTTTTGCGATCGAAGATACCGCCAGCATTGAGCGGATTCAGTTGACCAGATTGGAAAAAGGCAAACCCGTCATCAACATCGACCTCAAGCGAGAAGCAGACGGGAGTTGGCTGATCAACGATCAATATCCGGTGATCCAACCCAAAATGGATCAGATGCTCAAGGTGCTTCACCTCGTTCACCTCAAAGAAGTACTGGTAGGAGAAGGCATCCAATCCGCCGAGAAAATCCTGCGAACCTTACACACCCGGGTAGAAGTGTACGATCAGCAAGGCATCGTCAAAACCTACCTGATCGGCACCGAAACCAAAGACGCGACCGGAACCCTCGTCAAGTTGGCCGATGCTCAGGCTCCCTACATCGTGGAAATGCCCGGCCTCCAGGGCTACATCAATGCCTCCTTTCCGTTGGAAGCAGACCTGTATCGAGAAAATCTCTTGTTCCCCGCTCGTTTGTCCAACCTCCAGCGCATTTCGGTTACCTATCCCCAAGAAAGCGACGCCTCCTTCACCCTCGAAAGAAGTGGCGACAATTGGCTCTTAGCCGGAACCGAACAGGCCCCGAATGACCAAGCATTGCAAGCCTATCTGGGGCTGTTTCAAGGGAAAATCTATGCCGAAACCTTCGCCACCGAGGATTTTCCTGGGAAAAAAGAAGCCCTCTCCGAGCAAACGCCAGATGTGTTCCTGAATCTGAGCTATTTGGACGGGCAGGAGCGCAACGTGGTGCTGTTTGCCCGGACGGAAAACCTCAACAACTATTTTGGTTGGGTAGAAGGCGAACCCGAACTCTTGACCATCCAACGCTTTGTGATCGACAAATTCCTGCGCTCCAAAGCAGATTTTCTGCCCCTCTCGCTCTAGTCGAAAGATTTCTCTATTTTTCCGTCAAAACGACATGAAGGTATCTTTCAACGGTCAGGTTGCCCTGGCTTTCCTGTTCATCGGGATCTTGCTGACCACTTGGCTGGTGAGCTATGCCCAATCTCCCATCGAATCAACTCCCCAATATCGCCTACTCAGCGAAGAGTTTTTCCCTGGCCAGCGCCTCGAAAAAACTGCCTCCTTCGAAGCGCAAGTGAATGAATACCTGCAAGAAGGGTGGAAGTGTCTCGGGCCACCTTCGTTTCAGTCGGGCAGCCCCGGGCAGTTACAACCCGCCATCATCACCCAGGCCTTGGTCAAGGAGTAACGTTCTCCAAACTTTTTCCTATCTCTTGCCCCTTTCTCCTATGACTTGGGCGTGCCTCCCGATCAGGCGCGTGGCCTGATCATGAGTCGGGTCGTCCGGCCTCGTTTCGCTTCCGCTTGCTGGCGGAATCGAAACTCAAACAATGCCTCCCACCCCTCACGCCCCACCAGCCAACTGCGCAAGTACGCCTGCGGCGGGCAGCCGTGACCAAATCGGTCCGATACCCGTCTCAGTCCTCCAGAATGAGCAGCAACGGCTCGTTTTCTTTTTCCCCCTAGGGGCCTTACATTTACTCATCCCACGACATCACCCCAAAATCCCGAATCCCCAGTCTACCAATTCCCTAATTCCCCAACCCACCAATTCCCTAGTTTCCCATGCGCATTTCCAAAGACGACCCCATCCTGATCATCGGTGCCGGTATGAGTGGCCTGCTCACCGCGGCAATTCTGCACAAGCACGAGTTCACCCAGGTTCGCATCTTCGAACAAGAAAAGGATCTCGGGACTCAAAAAGTCCCCATGCAATTGACTCCAGCGGCCATGGTCGCCCTGGAAGAAGCAGGGGTATTAGCTGCGGTGCTTTCTGAGGGAATGAATTGGCAACAAGCCGCTTGGCAAACCTTGGGGGGGAGCGCTTTGCGATCCTTTGACGGAGTGACGATGCAAAGTCAGCACGAAATGACGCCCAAATTGATCAGCAAGCCCTTACTGTATCAGCGCCTCAAAGATCAACTGCCTGCGCATTGGATTCAGACGGGCAAGGAGTTCATTTCCTTCACCCAAAGCGACAAATCGGTGGAAGCGCATTTTCAGGGAAATCACAGTGAGAATGGCGCCTTATTGATCGGCGCAGACGGCATGCAATCGCGGGTGCGCTTGCAGTTGATGGGCGATCGGGAAAAGAAAGAATTTGGTTTGCTGGAGATACGCGCCCTGGTGGACCGGAATGTATTGTCCGAGCCAGAACATCCCTTTTTGAGTTCTCCCTGGACCGAAGTGCTAGGACAAGGGCAAGCCGCAACCGCTTTGAGCGTGAGCCAGCAACAAGCTGGCATGATGCTATACGTCCCGCCTCCAGCGCAAATGCCGGCTGATCCGCAGGCGGTCAAGCGCTGGCTGATCGAAATGTACGGCAGTTGGCCGGCTGTGCGTGGGGCCATTGAGCAAGCCTGGCCCGCAGATTTTGCGATTCAATCCCTCGAAGAACGCCCCCTCGCCAAAGGTTGGGGTCGCACTCGGGTCGCCTTGGTCGGCGACGCCATCCATCAGGCCATGCCGTTCCTGGGATTTCAGGATAGTTTGGCGCTGGTCGGTGCAGCCAGTCTCGGCAAACAACTGGTGGACAACCTCAAGAAGGTAGAGCGCGGCCTACAGCGCTATGAAAAAGCGCGCTACAAACCCACCGTTCGCTACCAGAAGCTCGCCCGCCGCCACGCCAAAATGGCTCGCCTCGCCAATCCCTTGAGCTTCCGCCTGCGGAACCTCTTATATCCGAGCTTGCCGATTGGCATCCGGGAGAAGGCGTTTAACCGACTACTTGGGGAAGCCTAGCAAACGCTTATCAAACGATTTGCCGCGTTTATCTGGTGATTTGCCACGTTCAATCAGTTTTTCTGGGGGTTCCCCCTTGCTTGGACTACCTTGCTTATGCATTCAGTCCAAGACATGATCAGCAACAAGCCACATATCTTCGTCATTTTCGCCTCCCTGCTACTGCTGGGACTTACGATGTACTTGCTGTTGATGGAGTCGGCTGCCATAGCTGAGCCTACCACCGTCTTGCTGCCAGAAGGCGAAGACAGCCTCTGGAACCAAACGGTCAGTATGATTCAGGATTCCTTGGAGCAGTACAGTCGCAATCCGCGATAGACCACTCCGCTCATCATTAACTCGACCTGAACAGACCGAGCCACAGTTTGTCATCGGCAATTCCCGCATCTCGCCTCCTGCCGCGAAGCAATCCCGGCTCACTCGTAATAATTCACCGGCAAATAGCCAATGATGTGATCCGTTCGGTCGGTCGGGGCGCGGAAGTAAATCAGAATGGTGTAGAAGTTCTCACTCTCCGGGTAGTCTCCAATTCGAGACGCATTGTGTTATCAAGGATGTTTCTGAAAGCGGCATGCGTCTGGAACTGGCAGAAAAGGTCTCTTTACCAGATGAGTTTGATGTTCGCACAACAGTAATGGCCGAAACCATG
>JBCCCJ010000642.1:0-4375 GCA_039033615.1 Bacteroidota bacterium | reverse complement strand
TTTTTGGCTTGCACAAATAGCTGCTGAATGGTTTCCGGGCTATCGGTCTCCAGGGTAGTGATGAGTGTTTCGGTTGCCGGATTGGTGATGGTCAGTTCCGTCATGGAATGGGGATGGTTTCGGAAGAGGTACCAAACAAAAGTGAGAAGGAAGCACGAGATTCCCAACCTCCTTCCCAGAAATTTTGTACCTTTTCCCTCCAGCAAACTTGCTCTTGCTATGCCACGATGGTTGCCCTTACTCTTGCTAGTTGGAAGTTTGGGTACTTCCCCACTCTTTGCCCAAACTCCTCCTATCCTCCAACATCCCGCCTCGGTAGAACCGAAGCTACTCTCGGAACTCAATTCTCCATTTCGCGAAACCAACCTCACCATCAGCCCTGATGGCAAGCAGTTATTTTTCATGTCGGGCCGGGGGGGACAAGCCTGGTCCACCAAGGGAGGTTATCGGTTTCAAGGTCGGGAAGAATGGGATGGGGACATCTGGCAAAGTGAAAAGCTGCATCGGCAGTGGCAAGCTCCGCAACCCTTGGGAAGAGGGGTCAATTCTTCGCAGGGAGAAGACGAGCCTAGCATTTCTCCGGATGGCAGTCAGGTCTATTTCCAGAGTTGGCGCGGGGGCTGGGAATCCAATGGGGGACCGTATTACCGAGCCCAACTGACCGGGAATACCTGGGGACAAACCCGAGGCTTAGGCGGAGGCATCAACCGATTCTTTCGAAGCAAGCAATTCGCTACGGATGGCATGGCAGTTGCGCCGGATGGTTCTTTTTTCATGGTGGCAGCCGGACCGGACTACGATGGGAACCTCAACCTATTCCTCAGCAGAAAAGGAAAAAACGGCACCTGGTCCTATCCCAAGGCGCTCAACGTCAATACTCGCCACGATGAGCGATCCGTTTTCATCGCCGGAGACAGCAGAACCATTTATTTCGCCAGCAGTGGATATGGAGGCGAGGGAGGCCTGGACTTGTTCAAAGCCGAGTTGCAAACCGATGGCAGTCTCAGCAATCTGCTCAACCTGGGACCGCCATTCAACACGCCACAGGATGATTATGGATTGATCATCACCGCCAATGGCGAAGAAGCCTTTTTCGTCAGAGACGGGGATTTGTATCAGGTGGACCTTCGACTGGCCGATCCCCGCATTCGACCGGGTGCGACCATCTTGATTGGCGGTACAGTCCAGACCGAATCAGGCCAGGCCCTGGGAGCAGCCATAGAACTGAGAGAAGCAACAAGTGGGAAGGTCATTTTCAGAACCAGAAGCAATACTCGAACCGGAACCTTTGCTATGGCCCTCCCCTACCGACCTGGGCCCCTTGCTCTTCGGGCCGGGAAGCAGGGATTTTCTCCCACCGAGGCGATTCTACCAGCGGAACAAATCAGTCGCAATCCAGAAATTCAACAAACCTTGGTCCTGGGGAAAGCAGCACAAACGGGCTCTCGGGGACAGCCTTCCCCTACTCCCCCAGATCCTCCCGATTTAGACGAACCATTCGTTTTCCAATTTGATCACAATAGCGCTCGTGTCCTTCCCAAATATGCCGACATCCTACAAGGCCTCGCGGAATTGCAGCGCAAATATCCCAACATCCAATTGGCCTTGTCTGGACATACCGACGCTGATGGAGCAGAAACCTACAACCTTTCTCTCTCCAAAAGAAGAGTGATGGCGGTCGCCAGGTGTCTGATGAAAGAAGGGGCCATAGAAGAGCAGCTATTTTGGGACTTTTGCGGGGAGAATAAGCCCATTTCCTCCAATGAGATAGAGGCTGGAAAAGCTAAAAATCGAAGGGTAGAAATCCGGATCATTCGGAGCGAGTAGAGATCATTGGAAAGCGAAAAGGTTTGCCGAACCTTAGAATTATCTGTATTTTTCGGGACAAATATTGCTTATGAGCTGGGAATCACAAGATGTTTTAGAGAGTGATCTAGCGGTAGGTTCTGCTGAAGAGGCAATTGCGGACTACAGGACTATATTTCAAAGCCGGGAAGCGAGTGTGATGGGAAGAAGGGAAGTGCTTTCAGGCAAAGCCAAATTCGGAATTTTTGGGGATGGAAAGGAATTGCCCCAAATCGCCATGGCCAAGGTTTTTCAACCTGGCGACATCCGATCAGGCTACTATCGCGACCAAACTTTCGCACTCGCAACAGGCATCGTAACCTTAGAGGCGTTTTTTGCGCAACTCTATGCCGACGCCAACCCTGAACATGACAACCATTCGGCGGGTCGTCAAATGAACTCTCACTTTGCCAGTCGAAATCTCGACGAACAGGGCCACTGGAAAGACCTTACCCAAATCTACAATTCCGCCCCAGACTCCTCTCCTACCGCATCGCAGATGCCGCGCTTGGTAGGCTTGGCCCAGGCATCCAAATTGTATCGACATACGCCTGAATTGCAGCAGATGAGCACCTTTTCCAACCAAGGAAATGAGGTTGCTTTCGCTACCATCGGCAATGCCAGTTGTGCAGAAGGACATTTTTGGGAAGCTTTGAACGCACTCGGAGTCATTCAAGCGCCAGTCATCATCTCTATTTGGGATGACGAATACGGGATTTCGGTACCCAATGAGTACCAAATCACCAAGAACAGCCTCTCGGACATGATCTCTGGCTTTCAGCGGACCGAGGAAGAGCGGGGCTATGAGCTCTACACCGTACAGGCCTGGAAATATGAAGAATTGATTCGGGTCTATCGGGAAGCCAGCGAGTTGACTCGTACCCATCACGTACCCGTGGTCATCCATGTAACCGACGTTACCCAACCCCAAGGCCATTCTACTTCTGGTAGCCATGAACGCTACAAGCCCAAAGAGCGGTTGGAATGGGAACGCGAGTTTGACTGTCTGGTAAAAATGCGGGAATACCTCCTGGAAGAAGGCTTTATCCAGGAAGAAGAATTGGCCGCCATCGAAAAAGCAGACCGGAAAGCCGTCCGGGTATCCATGCGGAAAGCATGGCAAAACTATCAAGGACCCATCCAACGGATTCGGGACGAATTTCTCCAACTGGTGCAGGAATTGGTTCCTACTTCCCCCCAACAAGCGGAAATCCAAGAAGTCGTTCAGCATCTGTTGCGAGAGCCAGACCTGAGTCGCGGAGCAGTCATGCGCGCGGCCCACGATGTACTGTTGCTCTGCCGCAAAGAGCAAAATCCCGTCCTGGAACGGCTGAAGCAATGGCGAATCCATTTTCTGGCCAAGGGCAAAGAGGCTTACGGGAAGCACCTACTTTCCGAATCGGACAAAAGCCCCATGCAGATCCAACCCGTCTATCCGGTATTTGATTCGGAAGAGACCTTACCGGGTTACGCCATTCTCAATCGCTATTTCGACCATCTCCTGGAACACGATCCTCGGGTCATGGCGTTTGGAGAAGACGTCGGTCAACTCGGCGATGTCAATCAGGGCTTTGCGGGCTTGCAAACCAAATATGGCAAACACCGAGTCATGGACACCGGGATTCGGGAAGCTACCATCATGGGACAAGCCATTGGGTTGGCCTTGCGTGGCCTCCGCCCCATCGCAGAGATTCAGTACCTGGATTACCTCATCTACGGACTCCAAACCCTGTCTGATGATTTGGCGACCATTCGCTACCGATCCTACGGAGGACAGCAAGCACCTGCCATCATTCGGACGCGGGGCCACCGCCTAGAAGGAATCTGGCACTCGGGTTCTCCCATGGGCATGTTGCTCAATTCCCTCAAAGGCGTCCACCTGGCGGTCCCCAGAGATATGACCCGAGCGGTCGGATTCTACCATACGTTCATGGAGGGAGATGATCCGGCCATCGTGGTAGAGGTCCTGAATGGCTACCGACTCCGGGAGCGCCTGCCTCGCAATTTGACAGACATCAAATTGCCCCTGGGCATGCCAGAAATCCTGCGCCCTGGCCGGGATATCACCCTGGTTACCTATGGAGCCTGCTGCAAGCTAGCGATGGAAGCGAGTGAACAATTGGCCGAAACGGGCATAGAGGTGGAAGTCATCGACGTGCAGACCTTGTTGCCATTTGATCGGGAACACCAAATTGTGGAGTCGCTCAAGCGCACCAATCGCATCCTCTTTTTTGACGAAGATGTCCCAGGAGGTGCCACCGCTCACATGATGCAGCAAGTCATGGAAGTACAAGGCGGCTATCGACACCTGGATTCGGCCCCAGAAACCCTCACTGCGGAAACCCATCGTCCTGCCTATGGAGATGACGGCAGCTATTGGTCCAAGCCCCAGGTAGAGGACATCTTTCAGAAGGTATATCGCATCATGAATGAGGCCGAGCCTCACAATTACCCCATCTTCTTTTGATGCGACGACTATGGCTGGGCGTATTGATGGGGCTTTTCCTGATAAACGGGAGAGCTCAGGACA
>JBCCCJ010000641.1:0-4378 GCA_039033615.1 Bacteroidota bacterium | reverse complement strand
GGTGGATGATGTGAACCCCATCATGGATGTAACCTTTGATGGCAAACACATCATCGACGGAGATTTGGTTTCTCCCACGCCAGAAATTCTGATTGAGGTCAACGACGAGAATCCACTGGTAGCAATCTCTGATTCCAACGCCTTTGAATTGAGTTTCAAGCAAGGCACCAATCTTGCTACCCAATTTGAAGATATTTCGGTGAGTTCTGACCCTCGGGTCGTGTGGGAACCCGCCCAGTTGCCGGAAAATAAGGCTCGCTTGTATTTCTATCCAGGACGCGATTTCCCCCTGGATGATGGGGAATATACCCTTCGGGTACAAGGCCGGGACCAGAAAGGCAACTCTGCTGGCAAAGCGGGCAACTATTATGAAATCCGCTTCCAGGTAGAGAACAAAAGCAGCCTGACCCACGTCTTGAACTACCCCAATCCGTTTTCTACCTCAACCCGATTTGTCTATACCCTCACCGGGATGGAGATGCCGGAGTTGTTCCAGATTCATATCTACACCATCTCTGGCCGAATGGTGAAGATGATTGATCTCTTGGAAATGGGAGACGTGAGCATCGGTCGGAATGTAACCAACTATGCCTGGGATGGCACGGATGAATACGGCGACCGCCTGGGTAACGGGGTGTATCTCTACCGCACGGTGATCAAGATGCCTTCTCAGGACCTGGAAATGCGGACCGATCAGACCGATCAGTACTTCAACAATGGTTGGGGAAAAATGTACCTGATGCGATAGGTTTTTTATATCTTTGCTGCCGTTTTTGTTCGTTTCGATACTCAAAAGGCAGCCGGTATGAATTACCACGAAAATTTTCCTAAGATTGTCTCCCACGCCAAGGCGTACGGATTTGTCTTCCCTTCCAGCGAAATCTATGATGGGCTGGGTGCGGTCTATGACTACGGCCAATTGGGAGTCGAACTGAAGCAAAATATCAAAGCTGCCTGGTGGAAGGCGATGGTGCAAATGCACGAAAACATCGTAGGCTTGGATGCTTCGATTCTGATGCATCCCACCACCTGGAAAGCGTCGGGGCACGTCGATGCCTTCAATGATCCGTTGATCGACAGCAAGGCTTCCAAAAAACGCTATCGGGCTGATACCTTGATTGAGGATCAGATCGAAAAATACTGGACCAAAGCCCGAAAAGACGCGGCCAAACGTGCGAAAAAAGAAGGCTGGGAGGTAGGCTCGGAAGCGTATGATCGCTACCTCAACAACAGCCGGAATGGAGCCAAAGCCCGAGATGTACAAGAGAAATTGGAAGAAGCGCTTCGCAAAGATGACCTGACCATGCTTCGCCAGATCATCATTGATCAGGGCATCGCTGATCCAGAATCTGGTTCCAAGGAGTGGTCAGAAGTCCGCCAGTTCAACATGATGTTCAAGACGCAGTTGGGAGCCAATGCGGAAAGTGCCCTAGACTTGTACCTCCGTCCGGAGACCGCTCAGGGGATCTTCGTGAATTATCTCAACGTGCAGAAGACCAGCCGGATGAAAATCCCATTTGGGATCGCTCAGATCGGCAAGGCCTTTCGGAATGAGATTGTGGCGCGGCAGTTCATTTTCCGGATGCGGGAATTTGAGCAAATGGAGATGCAATTTTTCGTTGCGCCCGGCACCCAACAAGAATGGTATCAATACTGGAAAGAAGCGCGTCGGAAGTGGCACGAGGCACTGGGCTTGTCTGCGGAGCGACTGCATTTCCATACCCACGAAAAACTGGCGCACTACGCGGATGCGGCGGAGGACATTCAGTTTGACTTTCCCATCGGAATCAAAGAACTGGAGGGGATTCATTCCCGGACAGACTTCGACCTCGGAAGCCACCAGGAATTTTCCGGCAAGAAGATTCAATACTTTGATCCCGAGCGAGAAGCGTCCTATACGCCTTACGTAGTGGAAACTTCCGTTGGTTTGGACCGGACCTTTCTGGCCCATTTGTCAAATGCCTATCAGGAAGAAGAAGTGCCCAATGCCAAAGGAGGCACCGACACTCGGGTAGTCTTGAAGCTCCATCCTCTTTTGGCCCCCTACAAAGCGGCCATTTTCCCCATCGTCCGAAAAGATGGTTTGCCAGAGGTGGCTCGCAAGATCTTAGACAAGTTGAAGTTTGACCACAACGTTATGTATGACGAGAAAGATTCCGTTGGGCGTCGCTATCGTCGTCATGATGCCATTGGTACCCCTTTTTGCATCACGGTGGATCACGACACCCTGGAAGATCAGGCCGTGACCATTCGGGATCGGGATACGATGAAGCAGGTTCGTCTGCCGATCGCAGCCGTAGCCGACTATCTCAAGAGCAAGTTGAGCTGGAAAGATGTCTTAGGTTAGCCCATATGTAGCTTCTGATTCAAAGAAGCCCTCTTTTTTCTACCATGGATTGTGTAACTTCCCATGTGATCGCTTCTGTTTCCATATTGGATGTGTTGCGGCGCCAGGAAGAAGGGTGGCCAATGGTTGATGTGAGATCACCCAAAGAATTTTTGAAAGGGCACCTGCCATCTGCGATCAATATCCCTCTCTTCTCGGACGAAGAGCGACATCAAATCGGCAAACTCTACAAACAAACGGGCAGGGATGCTGCTTTTCTCAAAGGACTCGAATT
The DNA here is from genome assembly GCA_039033615.1 of Bacteroidota bacterium. Classification (GTDB taxonomy): domain Bacteria; phylum Bacteroidota; class Bacteroidia; order J057; family J057; genus JBCCCJ01. The sequence goes on along the minus strand of JBCCCJ010000641.1, from coordinate 1,757 downwards.
GGTAGGCCCCAAAATGGCTGACTTTGTCCGCAAGGCGCAAGAGATCTCGCCGCAAGGGAAGTTGTTGGTACACTGCTGGCGAGGGGGGATGAGAAGCCAAAGTATGGCATGGTTGTGGCAGCAGGCAGGCCTGCAGGTGGAAGTGTTGGCGGGAGGATATAAGGCATTTCGGACGTATTTGCTGGAAGATTTGGCCCGTCCTTTGCAGCTAATTGTGGTGGGAGGCAAAACCGGTTGTGGAAAAACAGAGTTGTTGCAAGGATTGGAGGCGGTAGGGGAACAAGTGATCGACTTGGAAGGCTTGGCCAACCATAAAGGCTCCGCATTTGGGGGGATCGGACAGGAAATGCAGCCGACCGTAGAGCAGTTTGAAAATGATTTGTGGCAGCGGGTGCAACAATTAGACAATTTGCGAAGGATATGGGTAGAAGACGAGAGCCACAGCATCGGACGAGTATATTTGCCACAGGGATTTTGGAAACAAATGCAGGAAGCCCCGGTGACGGTAATCGAAAAAACATCCGAAAACCGACTCGATCGCTTGATCGAAGACTATGCCAGTTTCCCCATAGATTCCTTGACTGAAGCCGTCCAAAAGATTCGCAAACGGATTGGCGGGCAAGCATATCAAGACGCGATCTTGGCCTTGGAGCAACGGGACTTTCGAACCACTGCTACCCTCGCCTTGAAATATTATGACAAAGCCTATGAGCATGGCTTGAAAAAACGAAAAGCCATTCCCATTCACTTTCTTCCATTAGGTACACACTCCCTTCCGCAAGACGTTCAAGAGCTGATACAATTCGCTGATACACACATCTCCCCACCATGAATGACATTTCTACTATTGCATTGACCCAGTATAGCCATGGCGCAGGTTGTGGCTGTAAAATTTCTCCAAAAGATCTTTCTACCATTTTGCAAAGCAACAGCCTGGGATTGCCCGATGCCAATTTATTGGTCGGGAACGATACCCGTGATGATGCTGCCGTGTATGATTTGGGAGATGGAACCGCCATCATTTCTACGACTGATTTTTTCATGCCCATCGTGGACGACGCCTATGACTTTGGCTACATCGCCTCTGTCAATGCGATCAGCGACGTCTATGCAATGGGGGGAAACCCGATGATGGCCGTGGCCATCCTGGGGTGGCCGCTGGACAAGCTTCCCGCAGAATTGGCAGGTCGGGTGCTAGAAGGCAGCCGTGCCGCTTGTCGTGCCGCTGGAATTCCCCTGGCGGGAGGACACAGCATTGAGAGCCCAGAGCCCATATTTGGTCTGGCGGTGAATGGCCGGGTCAACGTGGCCAATATCCGCCGCAATACCGGAGCCCTGGAAGGCTGTAAGCTCTTCCTGACCAAACCCCTTGGCGTAGGCATCTTGACCACCGCCGAAAAACAAGGAAAGTTGTTGCCAGCGCATCAAAACCTGGCCAAGGACGTGATGAGGGAGCTCAACAAAGCCGGAGAACTCTTCAGCAAATATGCCTATGTCAAAGCCATGACCGATGTGACGGGCTTTGGACTGTTGGGGCACTTGATCGAAATGTGTGAAGGCAGTCGAGTGGCCGCCGAAGTGCAATTTGCTCAGGTGCCGAAGCTAGCGGTGTTGGAGGAATACATCGAGCAAGGCTGTGTGCCCGGAGGGACCAAACGAAACTGGGACAGCTACGGCCACCAAATCAGCGAATTGACGGAACTACAAAAGGCCATCTTGTGTGATCCCCAAACCAGTGGAGGCTTGATGTTGGCAGT
>JBCCCJ010000640.1:0-4398 GCA_039033615.1 Bacteroidota bacterium | reverse complement strand
TTGTTGTACAAGAAATCCACTTCCGCCTGCTCTGGTGCTACTGCATTGGGGTCGTTCAGGAGATCTTCCAATCCGAAGTTCTCACAAGAAACCAACCCCATGCTCAAAAGAGCAATCAGGAGAATTTTATTCAATCTCATGTTAAGTCAGTCTTAGCTGGTTTAGAAAGTAAGGTTGATACTTGCGCCATAGCGACGAGCAGTAGGTCCAGTGATGTAGTCGAAACCACGTCCGTTTCCTACCCCAAGGCTCAATACTTCAGGATCGAAGTTTACGCCAGTTGGGAAGTTAGGAGCATTGTACCACAGATTTTCGCCGTTGACAGACAGAGAAGCAGAACCGAAAGGCAGTTTTTCCATCCAGGTCTTAGGCAAGTCATAAGCAAGAGAAAGTTCTCTCAAGCGAATCACTGTTCCATCAAAGATGGCTCCTTCGTCAGCAAACAAGTAGGCAGTAAAGAAGAAATCACCCGCATATCCCTGTACGTCATTTGGCGTAGATTCATCAGAAGATTTCACACCAGGCAGTACGACAGGCAGGAAGCGGTTGAAGTCCGTGTCAACCGTGTTACCACGAGCCAGCATAGTAGCGGTAGTTACAGAGTAGATGTCGCCACCGTCAATGTAAGACCACTGCATGTTCAAAGACAATCCTTTCCAAGAGAAAGTATTGATCAAGTTGGTTTGGAAGTTGGGGTTAGGATTACCGATGGGCGCGATGTCCGTTCCAGGAACGTATTCACCATTGGCCTGTACCAGCAATTCACCAGCTTCGTTTTTCTCAAATGGCAGACCTTGGATGGTTCCGTACCACTCTCCTGGAATCGCAAAGTTTCCAAGGTTGGTGAAACCACCACCAGGAATCAATACCTGATCTACTCCGTCAGCTACACTCTTCACGATGTTGACGTTGCGAGTGAAGTTGATGTTCATATCCCAAGTAAATGCACCTTTGATAGGCACCAAGTTCAATCCCAGCTCGATTCCACGGTTTTCAACCGCAGCAGCGTTGAGGGTCGTATTGGTAAATCCAGTAGCTGGATCCAACTGCAAGTCGATGATCAAATCACGAGACTGCTTGTCATAGAGAGAGAGGTCAATCCCTACGCGGTTTTGGAAGAAGCGTGCTTCCAATCCAAATTCCAACTCGGTGTGCAACTCAGGCGTCAAGTTGGGGTTACCCAACCGGTCAGCTACAGTGTTGGTGTTCAATACAGAACCACCACGCGTGATGTACTGGTTGGTGAATGCACCCAGAACGTTACGTGTCTGGTATGGGTCAGGATATCCAGCAGAAGTACCGTATCCCAAACGCACCTTCAAGTAGTTGATCGTGGTGCTGTTTTGCAAGGCCGCGATTGCATCCGTAGGAATGAAAGCGACACTGGCAGATGGGTAGAAGACTGAACGGTTGCCAGCTTCCAAGGTAGAAGTCCAGTCATTCCGTCCCTGGAAGTTCACAAACAGGTAGTTGCGGAAGCCCAAAGAAGCGGTTGCATATACCCCAACGTTGTTCTCTTCAATGAAGAAAGAAGCGTTGTTGTGGTTGATGAAGTTGTTGTGAGTGAACAAGTCAAACACAAACTGCTGCTCACTGATGGTGAAAACGCGATCCTGCTTTTCCCGACGAGCATTGACTCCCACCAATCCGTCCAGTACCAAATCATCGGTCAACTGGAAGTCATACTGGAAATTCAATACTTGGTCCGTAATCCGGTTCAGACGGTTAGAAGTGATCAACTGTCCATCAGGCACCTGAGATCCTCCTTTGTTGATCGAACGACGCTGCTGCTGAGAGTACTGGTCAATTCCCAGACGGTAGGTAGCAGACAACCAATCGGTCAAATCATACTGGAGAGTCATCGTACCGAAGAAACGGGTGATGTTTTCCTGATCGCTGGTATTGTTCAGGGTCCACAGGGGATTCTGAATCGCAGAACCACGACGGTAGTATACCATAGATCCATCACGTGGGCTCTGGAACGGCAGGTTCAAGAGGTCGATAGACCGTGGGGTGTAGATCAAGTTGGCGAACAGAGACGCACCGGATGGGTTAGATCCGAAACCTACAGAAGCTGGAGGAGACAGACGATCAGAATCTACGAAGTTGAAAGTAGATTGAATCCGCAGTCCGTTTTCCAACTTGAAGTTTCCTCCCAAGCCCAAGTTGTGCTTGGTGAAGATGTTTTTGTTGTCAGGAATGAAGCCATTGTCAGCTAGGTAGCTGTAGTTGGCGCTTACTGCTCCAACCGTACCTACTGCTTTTTCTACACTCACGGAAGTATTGCTCAATACGCCACGCTGAAAGAAATTTTCTACGCTTTCGTATGGCTTGTAATCGTAGCGCTCTCCGCGAAGTTCAGGAAAATCATCCCAGAACTGCTCTTGGTCATATGGGTGCTCAACGGTACCGTCATCGGCGATTCCATTGCTACCACGGACGTCGAAGGAAGGTCCCCAGTTAGAGAAGAACCAACCGAAGTTTCCGGAGAAACCGTTTCCGTAAGAATCCTGGTAGTCAGGAAGGTTCGCCACTTCAGTAAAAGAAAGCGACTGGTTGAACTGAACTTCAAATCCCTTCTGAGAAGCGCCGGCACTACCAGTTTTGGTGGTGATCAACACAACCCCGTTACGACCAGCTTCCCCGTACAATACGGTTGCGCTTAAGCCTTTCAGGATAGAAATTTCAGAAATGTTGTTAGGATCCAAATCCAAGAAACGGCTAGAAGCAGTCGCTCCACCCGTTTGGAAGCCCCGGTCAGTGTTGGTAGAGGTGTTGAATGGCACCCCATCTACTACAAACAACGGCTGGTTGCTACCAGAGATAGAAGAATACCCACGGATGATGACATTGGTACCCGTACCAGAAAGACCACTGGTTTGCGTAATGTCAACCCCAGGTGCTTTTCCACGGAGGATCCGCGCAATGTCGGCCTCGTTCCGGCCTTCAACGGCTTCGGCAGAAATGGTAGAGACTCCATAGCCAAGGGCTTTTTTCTCTTTCCGAATCCCCAGACCGGTTACAACGACTTCCTCAAGAGTCAGATCTTCCCGCATGGACACATTTACGGTCCCGTTTCCGATAGAAACATCTTGAGAAGCGAAGCCGACGTAGCTTACAACCAAACGATCATTCCCTTCGGGAACATTGATTGAAAACTTTCCTTCGGTGTCGGTGTACACACCGATGGTGGTTCCTTGTACCAAGACTGTCACCCCTTCCATGGGGGAACCGTCCTGGTTGGTCACCGTACCGGAAACTGCTTTCTGCGCCCATAGGCTGGAGAAAGACAGCATCCCGATGGCCAGGATTAGTAATAGTTTTCTCATGTAATAAAGCTTTGATAACGGTGATAAACAGATAACAAATGGGTAAAGAACGTACTTACAGGAACAACTTTTCGAAGCGGCTCCTACAAAAGAGTAGTAGGGAGTCAAGAAATCGCAAATATAAAACTTAATCCTTACGTAACAATTTTGACCAGTCCTTCTTGCGAAGGCTGGCATAGAAAGACACACATTTTCTCAATTGGAGCGCAAGGCATAGACCAGGTAAAGGACTAGTAAGTAGCAAGTTAGGGCGAGTAGGTCTTGGTTGTGTACTCCTTGACGGTAAAGGTAGGGATATTTCCAAGCAACTTTTCAACCATTCATCAAACCTAGCAATATCCCCTGTTCGAAGAATCTCTTACATGGCCTCATTAACGTATCCTTAACAAAAAGCGTGGCCTACGAAATTATTTTTTTTTGGTTTCAGAAATGAGGAGAGATTGTTCCAGGCTTTTGGGTCCTCTCAGGCAAATGGAGCCCAGTATCCGGGCAGGGAGGATAGTTTTCTTTTTGTAGGACTTCTGCTACTTTTGGCTTAACAGTAATGCCTTTTTTGATTGTTGATGTTGAACACCACATATGCGCACCTTCCTTTCTTATCTGCTTACTCCCATCCACATAGCCTACTTCGGCTTCTTCCTGTTGCTATTTCATCCGTTGCAATGGATCGGACTACGGGTGGGGGGATACATTTGGCAAAAGCGAGCGATAGATTACCTGAATTTTTTCCTCTATCACTCGCTTTGGTTGCTAGGGGTCAGGCCAATCTTCCACCTCCCCTACGATCTCCCCACCGATCGGCCCCTCCTGGTGATTGCCAATCATCAAAGCATGTATGACATCCCGGCCTTTTTCTGGAAGTTGAGAAAGCACCATGTCAAGTTTGTTGCAAAAATGGAATTGGCTAAGGGAGTGCCCAGCATTTCGTTCAATCTTCGACATGGGGGCAACGCAGTCATTGACCGCACAGATCCTCGCCAAGCCCTCCCGGAGCTGAAGCGATTTGCTACCTACATCGAAGAGCATAACTACTGCGCCTGCATTTTTCCTGAGGGCACCCGCAGCAGAA
>JBCCCJ010000639.1:0-4404 GCA_039033615.1 Bacteroidota bacterium | reverse complement strand
CGGACTTCGTGGCCCTCACACCATGGTGGTAACGGCTACGCCAAAAAACAAGGGACAATATCCCTCAGTAGGATGATCCAACCACTTTTACCTTTAGGAAGTTGGTTGGTCGGTTTCCTACTTCTCTGGGGATGTCAATCAACTGCGCCTGAGCATCAAACTACAGACGAAGCGACCATTGCCCGCCAGGAAGCACGCGAAGACTCCCTCGAACTGGTTGCTGCCTATGAGCGGCAAAGCATGATTGCCCATGCGGTGATTCCCAACATGGAAACCGAGGCAGTCGTGGCTGAGGCTTCCTTAGATGCGGCGGATGACCCCGCACTTTGGGTACATCCTGAGAATCCCGATCAAAGCATTCTCATTGGTTCCAACAAAAAAGGCGGCCTCCATCTCTATGCTCTGGACGGAAAAGAAATTGGCTACTTCCCGGTGGGGAATATCAACAATGTGGATGTGCTGGCAGATTTTCAACTGGGAGATCAGTCCATCGTCCTGGTGGGTGGCAGCAACCGCAGCGACCAAAGCCTGGACCTCTTCCAATTAGATCCGGAAACCCAACAGTTGATCGACATTGCAGACGGTCCCCTGAAAGTCGATGGCGCGAAGATGGATGACGTCTATGGGTTTTGCTTGTACCAGGACCTTGAGCAGAATCGCGCCTATGCCTTCATCAATGCCAAAAATGGACGGGTGCAGCAATTCGAGTTGACCGCCACCGAAGCAGGCAAGGTGTCCGCCCAGAAAGTTCGGGATATTCTATTCGACAGCCAAGTAGAAGGCATGGTCGCGGATCCTCCCTACCATTGCCTCTATGTAGGGGAAGAAGATGCTGGCATCTGGCAAGTTCCTGCTCGCCCCGAAGACGGCTCAGAAAAGGTGCTGATCGAGGAAAGTACCGAGGCCAATCCCAACATTTCCTTTGACGTGGAAGGCTTGGCCATCTATGCCAAAGGAGAAGGCGGGTACCTGCTGGCCAGCAGCCAAGGCAACTTCTCTTATGCGGTATTTGATCGTATGCCTCCTCATGCCTACCTGACCAGTTTCACGCTGGCAAGCGGAGGGCAGATCGACGGGGTGGAAGAAACCGACGGCATCGAAGCCATCAGCGCTTCCCTTGGCGAGAAATACCCCATGGGAGTTTTCATTGCCCAGGATGGCTTCAATTACGCCGGAGATAGCATAGAGGCCCAGAATTTCAAGCTGGTGGATTGGCGGGCTATTGATAGTGTGTTGCAGATGCCTTGAGGGGGATGAAGTCCGACCCCGCTGGGGTCGAGCAACATATCAGACTACATGGCCAAAGAGGTAGAACTCCTAACGGGGTTTGGTGTGCTTCACCAGGAGCACGGCCTTGCTTGGCCTCGGAGGGGTCAGACCTCTGTAGCACTACGGAAATCCACCCCCTAACGGGGTTCGATCTCGGGCACCAAAAGGGAGGTTGGGGTCAGCGCCCGCCACTCCCAAGCAGCGCATACACCGCAAAGGACGCCAGCCAGTGCTCACCTGCATAGTTGCCGTCAGCGATGTGCGGCAAAGTCGCTTCGACATGCTGTCGCGCCAAGGAGCGAAGCACCATCGGTTCCACGCTCTCCCCTGGCAAGCGGCGCGCAATCTCATTCATGCACCAGGCCCGACTCAGGTTCAGGCCATCGAGGTGCACCAACTTGCCATCGGTGCGGTCGCTCACCGTCGCGGGAGCTTGCAGGGGGTCGGGCAAACTCGGCAAAAATGCGGCATACCACTCCCGGAAGGCTTGGGGATCCAACACCCGCGCCATCAGATTGGCTTCTTCCAAACAGGGCGAGAGAAAATCCGCTCCGTTGGGTTCCCAATCAGCGGGACACCCCTGGTCTGTACCATAATATTGCAGGGCCGATGCCATGATCTGCCGTTTCAACTCCCCCTTCCCCACATATTCGGCATAATCCCAGGCCATGCTGAGCCCAAAAGCCGTGTTGGTGTGTTCGCCGACCCGGATGGGATATCGCTGTCGAGGCAGGAAATCCAGGTATAGAGCCGCGACAGAATCGGCCAGGGGACGCAGGTTTTTTCCCCAAGTTTGAGCCTGCTCATCTTCCTCCCAGCTTTCGAGTTCCAGGGCCAATTGCAGCAGCCAGGCCCAGCCATACATGCGCTCAAAGCTCTTGCGGCCCGGGGCCTGGAGATAAGCGATTTCTCCGGCGATGTTGTCCTTGGTCAGATTCTGACCCAACTTTTGGCGAATCTCTTTCGCCTCGGGCAACTCTGGAAATTCCCGCAAGAGGCGCAGCAGCATCCAGTGCCCATGCACCGCCGAATGCCAGTCAAAGCAGCCATAAAAAGCCGGGTGCAATTGTTGGGGCGTCTGGGCATCGCTGCTGTCATTCAGCACGTGGCTGATTTTGTTGGGATAGGGCTGCTGCAGACATTTCAGGGCCAAGCCCGCCAAGTGCGACGCACCTGCCTGCGTGAGGGAGAGTTCGCCCGATTGGGGATCTCGCTGGAGGAGTTCTTCCGAATCTTGAGCCCAAACGGACATAGGCAACAGGGCGATCAGGGCAATTCCCAGCGAAAGGAGGAGGGGCTGAAGCATAGTGGGTGATTTTGGGGAAGAAGGGTACTTTTTTGGAAAAAAAGGGCAAGGGATACTTGCCAAATTTCAGAAAATTGGCGTCCCGAACATGGGCTAAGTGAGACTTGAAAAATAACTTCCTCTTTTCGCGTAGATATTTCTTTTCAGTCGAAGATCCCGGCTTGTCGGGAATCAAGGAATCCACACTCCCGATGAATCGGGATAAACTCAGGTTGGTTCCGATACTCGGAATAAACTAAGCCAAGGCGCGAAACTTTGGGAAAAAGGGACCCAAAGCTGAGCCTTCACGAAGAGATGGGAAGAAAGAACGAGTGAAAAGGTCCAAGCTATTTTTTCAGTATCACTAAGGCACAACCATTGCCTCTTTTATTCAAACAAAGCATTCATATCCAATTCATTCCTGATCATCCCCGCATATTGGTTCTGAGCCACTCCGTAGGTCGTGATCATGGTCAAAAACAAGGCTTTTTTGGTTCGGGTCGATTGCCGGAAGCTCCCTTGTTTGTTTCGCAAGGTAGCTGCATACCTTTTATCAATCGCAAATTCATGAATGGAAAACTTCATTTCGCATAGGTTGATGACTTGATCTTTTCGATCAATCACCAAATCAATCTGAGCCTCTGGAGATTGCCAGGTAGAAACTGATGTTTGTACTCCACTGATGCCCAATCTTTTCTTAATCTGGGGAATATGATGCAAACACACCATCTCAAAGGCGTATCCTGCCCAGGCAAAAAAACCAGGCGTTTCTAGGGTATTCAACCAATATTGCTCGTCATCTTCGGCGGCAGTTTGGATGAATTTGAGGTAGAAAAGGGAGTATACATCAACCAGTTGGTACAAGGCTTCGTTTTTCTTTTTCCCAAAAGCTCTGTATTTGCGAATGAAATTACTTTCTTCCAGTTCTTGTAAGATTCTGGTAAGCCCGCCTCCATCTGAAAATGCGGTGCGTTGAATGAGTTCTTTTCTAGTAAGCCCTTTCCCTTTGGTCGCCAAGGCTTCAACAATGGCTACATGGCGTTCGTGCCGATTGAAAAGGGAAGCATATAGATTCTCATATTCAATGCGGAAAGGGGCATGTTCACCGAAGCACAGGTCGTTGATATTTTGCATGGCACTCTTTTCCGCCTGAACGAAATCCAAGAAAAAAGGAATTCCACCAAAAGTCATGTAGAGAAGTAGGGTCTGATACCGATTATAAATGGCTCCTTTTTCGTGCAAAAACGCCTCAGTCTCTGCCAAGGAGAAAGGAGCTAATTTTATTCGTCCAGTTACGCGATTGTGTAAGCCTCCCCGATTTTTGATCAAATGGTTGAGCATCCATGAAGCTGCGGAACCACAAACAATCAAGACAATGTCCTCGCGGGCGCTCGCCCAACTGTTCCAGAAATGTTCTAGCCCGGAGAGGAAATAGGATTTCCGCGTGTCCAGCCAAGGCAATTCATCTAGGAAAACAACCTTCTTTTCTTCTAAAGGAAGCTTTTCCAAATACGCTGACAATTGCCGAAATGCCACAAACCAATCAGTCGCTGGTTCCGGTTGCCACTGAACCTGTGTCGCAGAGGTGGATAAGGCCGCATGAAACTGACCCAACTGATGCTTCATCCCAACATTGGCTAGGCCGGTGAGTTGAAACGCAAACTGGTTGTCAAATGCCTTTCGAATCAAGAAGGTCTTTCCTACTCGCCGCCTTCCATATACCGCTATGAATTCTGATTTCCGGGATGTGAGACAAGCTCGCAATTGTTTGAGTTCTTGTTTCCGACCGATGAGCACGCTGTCCGACGTCGCGCGTGGGTTCGTCATCTGCTTGCTCCATTGGATCTGTT
>JBCCCJ010000638.1:0-4405 GCA_039033615.1 Bacteroidota bacterium | reverse complement strand
TCCCCATTGCCCCAATAAGGAACTCAGCAGCAGGAGGGAATAGAATTTTTGAAAAAAAGTAGTTGGCATCGTTAACTTTTTCCAGGCTGCCACCATAGCTAGACGGACTGTTGCGTTTTGCTAGAATCAAATATACGCATCTTGAGATTCAATGTGAGCGCTTGGTCTGACCATGAGTCAACTGGCTTTTATTGATGAGTCCGCTTCAAAGTATTAACTTTCTCCTATAACTTAATCTTTTTCCCCTTTCAAACATCTGTTCCTTATGAAACCCGCTTTATCTATCAGCCTTTTTTTCTTGTTAATGGTTTCCCTTGGCTGGGCCCAAACTGGAATCAGTGTTCCTGGGATGGCGCATTGTGATGACAAGGTCAACGCATTTTTGAATACCCATGACATTCCAGGTGCGACCTTTGCAATGGCCAGAAATGGCAAGCTGGTGTATGCCCGAGGATTTGGAAATGCCGACATTGCCGGGCAAGAACTCACCCAACCGCACCACCTATTCCGCATCGCCAGTGTCTCTAAGCCCATTACTTCTATCGCCGTGATGAAATTGATCGAGGATGGTCAATTGAATTTGAGCGATAAAGTCTTCGGCACCAATGGCCTCCTGGCCAATCATCCTTATCTCAGCACCGTCGCCTACACCGATACCCGGATGGATGACATCACCGTCCAGCACTTGCTGGAGCATAGTTGCGGCTGGAATCGGGACGTGGCTTGCATCAGTGGAGTCAGCACCCCTTATCCCTGGAACATCACCCATTGCGACCCCATTGGTTTTCCCCTCTATCTCACGCAATTGTACGGAGATACGCCGATACAGAAACAAACCCTGATCCGTTTTTTGATGGAACAAGGCCTGGAATTTGATCCGGGAACGCAATATGCCTATTCCAACATCGGCTTTCTGACTTTGGGGATCATCATCGAAGCAGTCACCGGGAAGACCTACGAAGCCTACGTGCAGGACGAAGTCTTGGCACCCATTGGCATCTGCGATATGCACATTGGCAAAAATCTCCTCGAAGACAAGCAAGAGCGAGAAGGAGATATGTAGGCAACGGCTACACCGCGCCTTCTATTTACAACGATGGCCAAAATGTTCCCTGGGAATATGGAGGATGGAATCTCGAAGCGATGGATGCGCACGGCGGATGGATCGCCACGGCCCGGGACTTGGTGCGTCTACTGACAGCGGTGGATGGATTTTCGACCAAGCCGGATATTCTCTCTGCTGCGAGCATTCAAACCATGACCACAGCTTCGGCCGTGAATGGTGGCTACTCGCTTGGCTGGAGTGTCAATGCCTTCGACAACTGGTGGCATACGGGTGCCTTGGACGGTACCGCCAGCGTATGGGTCCGGGCCAATAACGGTTTCACTTGGGCCGTGATTTTAAATAAGCGAGTCATTGATGGCAACGCAAATGCATTCTGGGCGGACTTTGACAATCTCCCCTGGAACTGTCTGACCCAAACCACCACCTTCCCTGCTCATGATCTCTTTGATGTTCCGCTCCAGGCGAGCAGTGATGTGGTCCTGAGTCCGGTAGCCGCAACCCCTGGCAACTATACCATCAACTGGGCTTCTGGTAGCGGGGACAAGCGGATCCTGGTTGCCAAGGCTGGGGCTCCCGTCGATCAGTTTCCGCTGGATGGCATGGACTACACCGCCAACAGCACCTTTGGGATAGGAGACGATTTGGGAGACGGGAACTTTGTGGTGTACAATTCTGGCGGCAACGGAGGCCTGATTCAAGGCCTAGATGAGAACACAACCTACCACTTCCGCCTATTCGAATACCACAAACGCAGCAATACCGGGGATCATGCCCTGTACAATCTCTGCGAAAGCGCCCTCATCTCTACCGATGAAATCACCAGCCGGGCAGAATTGGCAGACCTGGGAGTTCGGGTCTATCCCAATCCAGGCAAAGACCACGTTCAGCTGAGTTGGGCGCAAGTCGGACAAGTAGATCGAATCGAGTTGTGGAGCATGCAGGGTCAATTGCTGAAGCGAGTCGAAGTCCAAGGCAGCTCGCTTAGCCTCCCCACTCAGGATTTGCCGACTGGGATGTACCTCCTCTCCGGCTTTCGGGCAGGCACATTCCTCGGTTCTCAGCGCTGGATGAAATATTGAGTTTGATCCGTTCCTGAAAGAGAATGGGAGTCGCCATTTTCTTTCAGGAGCCTTCCCATGAAAGCGTTTCGTTTTTTTTTCACTCTCTCTTTCCTGACTCATGTATCGACATTGGATATTTCTAGGGCTACTGGTAACTAGCGGGTTACTTCCGGCCCATCTTTTCGGCCAAAACAAGCCCTACAACTCCCTGTTTTTGCAGGAATTTTTGTTTGGCAATCTGCCCAGCCCCCAGCAAGAAGGAATGGGGCGTGCAGGGGTTGCGCTGCCAGGTTCTCCAGCGTCCTATTGGTTCAATCCTGCTGGTATCGGCCCGGTTCAGGATTGGAGTGCCGATCTCTCTACTTCGGCCCCCTTTTATGTGCTCCGAGAATCTGATTATTACTTTGCCGGATTTGCCAAACGGATTCATCCTCGCCTAGTAGCCGGTCTGAACCTGAATCAACTGGCCGTCGGCCCCACCGGCTTTGACATCACCATCGACGGGCAACGCTATCCCCTGGATCGTCCCAGAATGAGCCACGTGACAGGAACCCTAACCGGGGAGGTGGTCGATGGCTTGTATCTCGGTGTCAACGCTCATCTGTTCAATTGGAAAAATTTTGAGGACGTCTCCGCCTCCAACACCCTATATCTCGATGCCGGGGCCTTGTACCAGTTGGAAATAGGAGAACAGGAGGAGGTGAATATTGGGTTCAGTCTTGGGAATCTGACCGGAGCTGCGGCCAGCTTTGAAAGTCCCACTGGCGTAGTCGATGAGAATTGGCTCCCCATCATCGCTCGGGCAGGCGTTTCCTACCGCAAAGGACTCAACCTGGAACTACCTGGAGCAGGCACCCAGCCATTGGAACTGCTTCTTACCACGGAATTCCAGAACGTCCTGAACAGTGAATACCGGACGGCTTTCCGCTTGGGAGGACAAGCAACGGTTGCGCAATACATCGTCTTGCGGTTGGGCTTTTTCACCCAAAGCAATGATGACCTTGGCAATTCTGACAACTTCAGTCGGATCACCGATGTCACCTACGGCTTTGGGGTACTTGTCCCGCTGGACCGCCTAAGTGATGGCAAATGGCCGATCCAAATGGGCCTGGATTACTTTTCCCTCGAAAGTCCTCCTGCTACCTCTCAGGGCACCCGCCTCCCCAACAAACGCGGCTTTGCCATTCGCCTGATCTCTTCCCTTCCTTCCAACAATTAAGCCCCATACTTATGAACCGTTTTCTTCGAATTTTTCTGATCCTAGGGGGGATGTTGGGAAGCCTGACTTCGCTTTCTGCGCAGTCGTTTTTCAACTACCAGACCATCGGCGTGCATACCTGGTACGTTTCACTGGGCTGGAATGGACAAGCGCCCACCTTTGGAGTAGGCTACAATCTCCGCAACACCAATCGTTTCGGCTTCACCGATATTGGGGCGGAGTTGCGGTCGCCAATTACCGCTCTTTACGATCTCAACCAACAAGAACTCATTGTTGGGGCTTATGGCCCTTTTCGCCTCAGAAGTCGACAATTCATCGGCGGAGGCCTCCACGCCCGAATCAACCGATACCTCAACAATGGAGCGCAGCATACCCGTTTGACTTTTGCCCCTTCTTTGTTGCCCACCTATACCCTGGCCGCTCCCCTGGACGACCGTCCCTATGCGACCATCAGTGCGCGGGCAACCTACCTGCTGGTGTTGGCAGACAAAGCCAAGACTGGCGAAACGGTCTGGCTTCCCGGACACGGTACCGAAGTGGGAGGGAATCTCGCCCTTCACCTGGAGCGAACCCTCGGGATCAGCTTCAACGGCTTCGCTACCCGCCACTGGAGTTTCAAAACTGAGGCCCTCCCTGCGACCGATACCCAATGGCGGGGTGGGGGAGACCTCAATTTCGGGACCACTTATTATTTGCGGCGACGGTAACGCCAGGAAATACAAGAGGGAGACAAGGCCTGCTACCCATCGGGAGCGTCTCGCCCCCTTCTTTCCACCTGCTTACTTTAACGAGATTTTCCTAAACTGAAGGCTTCTGGCCCGGCTTCCCCGATTGAGCAAGAAGCCTACCGATTCTTCGGCATCATTTCGCTGAAATTGAATCCCGCTTGCAATGGGTGCACGGGGGACAAACGAATCGTCTCCTTTGAATTGAAGGGCAACCTCTCCCCATTTGGTATTTTCGATCATCCAGGCTCCGTTCGCTCTACTCACCTTCCAAAACAGGCGGAGTTCTTCACAATGGTACATTCCCGCCAAATCAAGGGTTTCAACCAGTTCG
>JBCCCJ010000637.1:0-4416 GCA_039033615.1 Bacteroidota bacterium | reverse complement strand
GTCCGTGATCGGGATTCGAAAATTTCGGGGTCCCATTACTCTCTTGTCTCGTGGGATCAGCAACATTGTCGGGGTGATGCAGAAGCTTGGGGTCAAGCGAATTCTCACCATCACCGGGGCTGGGATCCTGCAGGAAACGTCGGATTATCTGATCATGGATTCCCTGAGTTTTCCCCCAAACCTCCTCAACATCTCTCAAGACCACTTGCGCATGTATATGTGTCTGCGAGATAGCGGACTGGATTGGACCATTGTCTCTCCTTCCTTCATGCATAGCGGCAAGCGGACCCAACAATACCTGGTCGAACCAGATTATTTTCCCAAAGGCGCCCTGAATCAGGTCTCCGTCGAAGATGTCGCTGATTTTATGGTCCGGGAAATGACCGACTCACAATTTCTCAAAAAACGGGTGGGCATCGCGCATCCAAAGTAATATACTCCCCATTCATTCACTCTCTTCACATCTGCAAACAATGAAAATTGGAATCTTAGGCACCGGCAACCTCGCATCAGCCCTTGGCAAAGCGCTCACCCACAAAGGATACCGGGTCATGTTTGGTGGCAGGGATCTGGCCAAAGCCAATGGTCTGGCGGGACAAATGGAACATTTTGCGCAGGGAGGTACCCTAGCCAATGCCATCCATTATGGAGAAATCCTCTTTCTGGCGGTGCCATACAAAGCGGTGGAGAGCGTGTTGAGAACTTCCGATACCTACCGTGGAAAAATTGTGGTGGATTGCACCAATCCCCTCATCCCCGGAGAGTGGTTCGACGTAGCCTTGGGGCATACGACTTCTGCTGCGGAACAGATCGCCAAAATGATCCCCGAAGCCAAAGTCGTGAAAGCCTATAATACCGCTTTTGTAGAACTGATCGCCGATGGGCCGTACTTCGGGGCTCATGATGCCAGCATGTTCTACTGTGGAGATGATGAAGAAGCCAAAGAAGCGGTAGGCAAGGTCATCGCTGCGACGGGTTTTGATCCAGTCGATTGTGGTCCTCTGGACAGTGCCCGGTTGTTGGAGCCTATGGCTGCTTTGCTCATTCGCCTCGGCATCAACAAAGGGATGGGAAGAGAGATTGCCTTTAAACTGCTCTCCCGCTAGTCCGACCCTGACCTATTTATTCCCCACCCCCTGAGTTCGTGGCCCTGTTGGGCATACGGAGCTTTGGATGATTGCCGGATGATGAAATCTGGTGGTGCCAAAGAAAGGAAGGATGGTGCTGCGGGCGCGTGCCTGAGCCGTGCGATCCTCTCTGTCGGTTCTTCAACTAGATCGAATCTCATGAACCCTCGCATTCAGGCCATTCAGGAAATCCGACAACGGCAACTCCCCACTCCTTTGGAAAGGAAGGATCGGGCCAGCCAATGGTTTGGTGAGCAGGTATTTTCTGGCAAATCCATGAAACAGTATTTGCCAGAGCCGACCATCCGCCAGCTACAGAAAGTGGTACGCGAACGAACCATCCTGCCGGTTGAATTGGCTGGACCCATTGCGAGTGCGGTCAAGTCCTGGGCGATGGACAAAGGAGCCACGCATTTTACGCATTGGTTGCAACCATTGAGCGGGATTGTCGCGGAGAAGCACAATACGTTTTTGGAACTTACCGAAGGAGAGGCCATCGACGCCTTTTCTGGGGAGGAATTGCTGGAACAGAGCCCAGATGCTTCCTCCTTTCCCGAAGCCAGTGGGCGAACGACCTTCGAGGCGCGGGGTGCCATGGCCTGGGATTGCCAATCCCCCATGTTCATTTTTGAGACGACCTACGGGCGCACCCTCGTCATCCCGACCCTCTTCGTTTCCTACACCGGAGAGACCCTGGATTTTCGCATTCCCCTCCTGCGCTCCCAAAAGGCGTTGGAAGAAGCGGTCTTGCCCATTTGTGAATTTTTTCGTTCGGATATCCAGCAAGTCATCCCTACCCTCGGACAGGAGCAGGAATACTATTTGGTGGATCGCTGTCTGGCTGATTTGCGGCCTGATCTGATCCTCACCGGACGAACCGTGCTGGGCGCTCCCTTCCGTTACCCTCCCTTATGGACCGAGCAATATTTCAGTGCGATACCTGAGCGGGTGTATGCTTTCATGAATGAATTGGAGCAAGAGGCTCACCGGATGGGCATTCCCCTCAAAACCCGGCACAATGAATCTTCTCCTGGCCAGTTTGAATGTGCCTCGCGATATGAACCCGTAAGCCTTGCTTTAGATCATGGCCTGATGGTGATGGATCTCATTCAGCGCGTAGCGAGGAAGCATCATTTCACCGCTTTGTTGCACGAAAAGCCCTTTGCTCAGTTCAATGGATCGGCGAAGCATAACAACTGGTCCATGCAAAGTGGAGCCGGGCTGAATCTGCTGGCTCCCGGAACTACGCCGGAGGAAAATCTGATGTTCCTCATCTTCTTTGTCAGCATGATCAAAGGCCTGCATCAATACGCCCCCTTGCTAGCGGCCCATTTGGCATCAGCAGGCAATGACCTCCGCCTGGGATCAAAAGAAGCGCCCCCACCAGTGATGTCGATTTTCATCGGAGAGCATTTGAGCAAGGTCTTGAAAGCCATTGAAACCCCGCCCCGTCGAAAGAAAAACGAAAATCTCAGTGAACTGGAACTGCTGGGCATTGCGGAAATCCCGCCCATCCTGGTAGATAACAAAGATCGCAACCGAACCTCTCCCATCGCCTTTACCGGGAATAAGTTTGAATTTCGAACCGTGGGAGCGAGTGCGAATTGTTCAGATTTGATTTCCCTGGTCCAATTGATCTTGGCAGAGCAGTTGCGAGAATTCCACTTTCGGGTGCAAGGCAAAGTCAACCGCAGCCGAAAATTGGAGGCTGCCATCATCGACATTTTGCGGGAGTATGTCACAGATAGCAAGGCCTTTCGCTACGAAGGGGATAGCAATGCAGCGAGTTGGCGGACTCAGGCAAAAGAGAGAAAGCTCTTCTTTTTGGGCTCTACGCCAGAAGCCGTTCAAGCCCTGACTTCCTCCGCAGCGGTTGCGCTATATGATCGCTATCAATTGTTTTCAGCGGAAGAATTGGCAAATCGAAAAGCAGAGACCCTGAGACAATATGTAACCAAAATACGGGCGGAAAGCGAGTTGTTGATTGAGATCTGTCAGAGCACCATCCTTCCCCTAAGTTTGCGGTATTTCCTGAGCATCACCGAAGCAGCAGACTGGTTGCCGAAGCGGCACCAAACCTGGAAAACGCTGCTGCAGGAACTGGAGAAAGAGCTGGATCACTTGCTGGAAAAGCGAGAGGTGGTGGAGGGAAAGGCCACCATAGATGCGAAGGCAAAAGGCTATGCAGAAGAAATTCGTCCGATGATGGAGCAATTGCGAGAGGTTGCTGCACAACTCGAACAACTGCTGCCGGATGACCAATGGCCCCTGCCCAAATACCGGGAACTCCTCTTCCTCAAATGAAAAAAGGTAGCTGTACAGCTACCCTCCCTTTATGAAAACGCATGATGAATTCCGGTTCAAGCAACTGATAGTCAGTTGATTTATATTTCAAATATCGAAATAATGTAGGTAGGGCGCAAGGCCCTGGTTAGGATTTTGTTCAAAAAATCGGAATAACCAATATATTGGTACAATCCTCCTGAATGAATGGGGAATGGGCCTGGATCAACGGCGATCAAATGGCAAGTAGGGCGTGTAAGTTTTTCTTGCGGAAGTGTAGGAGGATGGTAATTTGCCGCTTCATGTTGCACCAATCAGAAATTTGAAGCATGTCTCAACCTGCCTATACCATTGGAATTGATCTGGGAGGAACCCACATCAAAGGCGTTCTGTTGTCAGAGCGTGGAGAAAAGTTGGCTGATGATACTCGTCCAACCGAAGACGGTCAACATCCGACCGGAGCCAATTGGAAGCGATGCATCGCGGAATTGATCGCTTTCCTGACGGAAAAATGTCCCGGAACCCCGGCCGCGGTCGGGTTGGCTGCGCCGGGCATTGCCCTTCCGAATCACAAAGGCATCCACACCATGCCAGGCAGGTTGGACGGCCTGGAGCAATTTGACTGGTGCGCATATGTGGGACAGGAGATTACCGTCCTGAACGATGCGCACGCGGCCTTGATTGCTGAGCACAAATGGGGGCATGGAAGCGGGGTTCAGGACCTCATGTTGCTGACCCTGGGAACCGGGGTAGGCGGAGGCGTCCTCATCAATGGGCAATTGCTACGGGGGCATGATATGCGGGCTGGCCACTTGGGCCACATGAGTCTGCTGAGTTCTTCAGATACCCCTGGAATTTCTGGTATGCCGGGCAGTTTGGAGTACGTGATGGGAGAATATTCACTGGAAAAAAGGAGCTTCGGAAGATTCACCTCTACCCAGGAATTGGTTGCAGCATATGAGGCCGGAGAAGCCTTTCCCACCTACGTCTGGCTGAATTCGGTTCG
>JBCCCJ010000636.1:0-4420 GCA_039033615.1 Bacteroidota bacterium | reverse complement strand
GGCGGAGTATGGAGAAAGCCCTTCGGCCCAAGGCTTCCCCCATCAAAGAAGACACGACAGTGCGGGGAATCGGACCAAACTTGATCAAATTCTTCAAATACCAAATCGGTGAACCCCCGGTTTTGCTGGATACCTTTGCGATCAAGCAGGACATGCGCAGCCTACGGGAAATCTGTTTTGCCAATGGCTATTTCTCTCCTGATATCTCCTATGAGCTAGATACGCTGGGAGGATGGCTACGTAAGCAGCCCAAAGTGAATATTTCCTATCAGGTGAAGGAAGGGATTCCCCATCGGATCAATCAAATAGTTGTGGAGGTGCTGGACCAGGAAGATTCTGCTGCTGCCGCCTTGGTTCGCCGGGTGTATTTTCAGGATACGAGCCTCCTGGGCTATGGAAGCAAATACAATCACCAGCGATTTGCTCAGACCCGGGTACGAATGACTCAATCTTTGCGGGAATTGGCCTTTTTTACTTTTTCACAGGATATGATCCGATATGGCATTGATTCTGAAATCCCTAAGAATAACCGCTTGCCAGAAGAAGGACCTGCCGAGGAAAAGTGGGTAGATGTCTACATGGAAATCAGCGAGGTGCCAGAGCGATACATCGTTCGGGAAATTGTGGTGACGATCAAAGATCCTGGTGGCAAGGATCCCGAAGCTGCCTATCATCAGATCCGAGCCTCAGAACTGTCGGAAAAAGCCAGGGAGCAATTAGATTTGCCCTTTCGAAAACTTGATTCCACCGTGGCCATCACCTGGAAAGTGGCCCCTTCTATTCTGGACCGGATTCATTTCGACTTTTTGGCGGAGCGGATTCGTCTGGTGGAAAAAAAAGGCTTGTTTCGATCCCGCATCCAGACCACCCGCGAGAATTTGCAGCAGTTGGGCATGTTTCAATATGTGCTGGTAAATCCTCGAATTGTCGCCAAGGAACGGGCGGTGGTTGACATCGAACTCCAACTAGCTCCCAAGTACCAAATGAAGGCAGGGGCAGAAACCTTTACCACGGATGTGTACCTCAACCCGAACCTGATTCCGAATGTAGGGGCTAACCTTACCTTTCGGGACAAAAACGCTTTTTATCAATCAGAACTCTTACAATGGGACGTTGGTGGAAGTGTGGGCTGGTCCTCTCTGCGATTAGGAACGCCGGACTATTATCAGGCATCTACGGAGGCCCGGATCCAATTCCATAAATTTTTGTTTTCCCGCCCCTTCTTGTTCTTGTTGCCAGGCAGTATTCGAGAGAAAGGCCTGCAAGCATTCAGCCCGAGTACGCAATTATCTGCCAGCTTCCGAGTGGAGCAGACCCGACAACGCGTAACTCAAATCACCCCTGGAGTAGCCCTGAGCTATCGGTGGAACCACATTCCTTTTTCTGACAAGGCCATAAGCCGGATGACTCCGCTGAAATTGGAATACATCAGCCCCACGGTCAGTTCCGCAGCAGATTTTAATCAGGAAGTGGAAGCCCTGCCCGAATTGCTGCAACGAGACTTTTCTCGGAGAATCAGCTCCAAGCTCAATTACAGTTATACCCACCAAACCTATCGCACTACCAGAACTCATCCCACTTATTGGTATCGACTGACCATAGAAGGAGGGGGAAACATGGCTTATCTAGCGGAGCAACTTGCCCTTAGTCAGGGCTGGGACAAAGATCCCTCCGACAATTCGATCGGTCAGATTTTTTATGGGCAGTTTGTTCGTGGAGGAGTAGAGGGGAAATTGTTTGTTCCGACCTCTCCGCGTACGGAACTCGTGTTTCGAGGCTTGATTGGGATGGGGACGCCTTTGTTTCAATCGCCCATTACCCCCAAGGAAAGCCGCTATTTCGGAGGAGGCATCAATGGTATGCGGGCCTGGCAATCCAATACCTTGGGGCCAGGAAGAGTAGGCTTGCTGGGAGACCTCGGCGTGGAAGACCCGAGCCTTGCGCAGCTCCCGCTTAATAACCTCATTGCGCCAGGGGGAGAATATCAATTCGAGATGAATGCAGAATTTCGTTTTGACGTGGGTAGCTATCTGGAACTGGCTCTTTTTACGGATATGGGAAATGTGTGGATGAGTCAGCGATCAGCTGAAGCCATCAACTCCCCCAAAGCTGGGTTCAGTCGGGAGAATCTGGTCTTGGGTTGGGACGCAGGTTTGGGCATTCGCTTTGATTTGAGCTTCTTGATTCTGAGAGCTGATTGGGGCCAAATGCTCTACCACCCCGCTTATGATCCCGGTTGGGTCATTGGCAATGCAACGATCAACGATCAAATCTCCACCAGTCGCCTCAACGTGGGGATTGACTATCCATTCTGACTTCTTCTGGATACAAATCATGCTCTGTGTCAGGCGGATTTTTGGAGCCTTCCCAAGGTTGGACCACCCTTCTGCCACGTAAGCCTTTCCAGAGAATGGGAAGCCAGCCGAGTACCGGAATGAAATAGGCAAAAATGATGGGGTTGCGAAACAAAATGCGCCAAAACTTGAACCAGCCCCGAATGATGCCCTTGGGAGGCGTCGATTCTTTCTGGTATCGCCGATCAAATTCGGTAAACAATGCGGGCCAGCCAACGGGCAGCCAATAGGGAAGATCCCGCCAATGCTTGGCAAGGTTGCGGAAGAGCTCTCCCCAACGGTAGGGCTTTCGCCCATGTTCTTGCACCTGTTGATCCAATTCGGCTTGCATGTCGGCCTGAATATGATCCCTCACCTGCCGAATTTCCTCCATGCTGACTTCTTCCCAGGCTTTGTCCCCCACCAATTCATAGGGACGATAGCGATTTCCCATGATGTAGGTCAAGCGAGCCGGAAATCCCAGGTAAAAAATCCACGGTTGCAAAACCAACAACAGCAGGATGGGACTTAACGGAAGAAAAGGCACCCCGACTTTGTTGATCAGCTTATTGATCCTCTGAGAGGAATAGGCATATGGATTGATGAATTCGCCATTGACACAAGACAAGCCGATGATATCCGTCCGATATTTGATGGCCATCCGAATCATGGAAGTCGAAAACGGCTGCATCTCGTATCGGCGATTGAAACCTTTGCCAATCCCCGGCACTCCCTCCGGATAGATCAGGAGGTTGGCGTCAGGATAATGCATCATGGTCTCAAAATTCAAGCCCGTAGCATCTATCGCGCCTACCCGCTTCCACAAGTCTGTCAACAGGAAAGGATTCATCAAATTGGAGGCCGACAACATCGGGGCTGCCAAGGGCCTAAACAACTTATGAATCTGATACTCATGTTTCTTCATCAGGCTGGACCCGAAAATGATCGCATCCCAGGGGAAAGCCATGCCCGAATGGTTGCAAGCATAAATGATCGGATGCTCGGTATCATGCCGATCTGGCATGTCCTCGAAACCGATCAGTTGGGGCCGGAAATAGTGATTGAGTTGTTGGACAATCTCCTCATTCAGACTTTTGAGGAAAGTGAGGTCAAAGTGTTGGTGGAAAATGACCTTGTTGGCTTCTATTGCCTCTGCCAGTTCCTCGGGAGTCAGGTCCCGATAGGGTTTTTGTGAAGAAGGAGTCGTAGGAGTCATAGGTGCCAAGCTTTGGCGAGTTACTTAGACCATGTTTGGGACGCTAACTTTCTCGGAAATTTCCAGCTTTGAGAACCTGAACAGCGCACTTTTTCCTCAAAATAGCCCCGAGAGTCGGGATGTTACACTCGCTTATTCTTCGTCAAAATTGCTTGTCAGACGAAGATCCCGTTTACGGGAAACCTCAAATCAGTCAATTTCTTTAGCAAATTTTCTATCCCAAACATGGTCTTAGGGAAAATACAGGATGTCCCCTAGATTTCCTAAGCCTGACAACTGTCTTCCAAAAAGGTGGCATCATCTCCCCAGTTGCGGGATCAGTTGGTCGCGGACCCAGATAAAACTGGGTTCCAATTGAAGAATCCGATCATAGAGTTCCCGCGCTCGCTCTTTTTTGCCGTTGTTCTGGGCCGCTCTGGCTTGATACACCAGACTATGGAGATAGAGCCAGGAGGTAGCTGGGGTAGCAGATTGCTTCTCTTGCAATTCAACCGCTTTGGCAAAATTGGTTTCTGCTTTTTCCATGTTCCCGCCGAAAAGGGCTGGAGCGTGATAGGCAAAATTCCCTTTCTCAATCCAAACCTGGGGATCGTTCGGGGCGTTGGCTTCGGCTTTGGTGAGGAATTTTTGGGACAAAGGTGCCAGGTAAAAAGCGCGGGCGGGAGCATATTCAATCTTCATCCCCAGAAAGGCTGCGTGAAAGGCCAAGGCTTTCCCGTTTTTGGGGGAGCGATCCAGCCAGGCTTCTGTGACTTCTAGCGCATTGTTGACCCAATCCTCTCCCTCGGTACAGCCTTCTCTCGATCCACAGCCCCCAATCAGTTGATAATAGGTGGCGAGCGTAATTTCTACCCAGCGATCTTGACTGGGT
>JBCCCJ010000635.1:0-4422 GCA_039033615.1 Bacteroidota bacterium | reverse complement strand
GGGGTCAGGGGACAGGGGACAGGGGACAGGGGACAGGGGACAGGGGACAGGGGACAGGGGAATTTCGATTTTTCGAAGAAAGGAGGCAAGCTTGTTGGGGTAAAGGAAAAAGCGTCCTTCTACTCAAAGACCACCACTCCCTTGGCGTTTTTTCCAGCCAACAGATCTTCAAGCGCTATTTCCAGTTCTGAAAGTTGGTATTCGCGGGTGATCATTTCATCCAGCAGCAGGTCTCCGTTGCGATACAGTTGCATCAGCTTGGGAAAGTCGATTTGCGGACGGCATTTGCCGTAGAGAGGGTTGATGTAGAGCTTGTCCCATTCAAAGAGACGCATGTCGATGGTGATCTCCTCTTCGATGCCACTCACCTGCACGGCGGTGCCAGCGTTGCGGATCATCGCTAAGGGAGCAGCGCCCAAAGCGGGGATCGCGGTGCATTCAAAGGCATAATCTGCCCCTCGCCCCCCAAATCGCTGCCGCACCTGTGCTGCTGTCTGAGTCAGTCCCACGTCGGTTTTGTCGGCAAGCAGCACCTCAGTCGCTCCGAATTGCTGGGCGAGTGCTAGTTTGTGGGGGTTGATGTCAATCGCCAAGATGGTCGCAGCACCAGAGATGCGCGCCCCCTGAATCACGTTCAAGCCGACGCCTCCACAACCCAGCACCACCACCGAACTCCCGGCTGTTACCTTGGCCGAATTCACCACCGACCCGTAGCCCGTCATGACCCCACAACTGATGATGGCCGCAGAAGAAAAATTCAGGTCTTCCCCTTTTACTTTGACCAGCGCGGAGGCTTTTACCAAGGCGTACTCACTCAAGGTTCCCAAATTGAAAGAGCGCTCGATGGGCTTTCCTTGCCATTGACTGCCTGCCAAATGCGCATGTCCCGGCGTGAAGCCATTGCCGCCAGCAACTACGGGAGAATTGTGCTCGCAAATGTGCTGATTGCCTTCCTGACATTGAAAACAAGTCATACAGGGCGTGGCCCAATTCAGGATCACCGCGTCTCCTGCCTGCAAGTCTTCTACTTCCGCTCCCACTCGTTCGACCACACCAGCTCCTTCATGTCCCATCACGATGGGTTTTCCCCAAGACAAAGAGTCGTAATCGGTGTGGCACAATCCAGCGGCTTTCATTTTGACGAGCACTTCATCGGCTTGCGGTTCGGCTAGCTGAATGGGCTCGATTACGAAGGAACCGTCTCCAGTGGCAATGGCGCTGAGGGAAGAAAGAGGCATCATGAGTAGATTGGTGGGTCAGAAAATATAGGACAAGACTTCTTTCATAAAGGCTTTGCCTAAACCAAAGAATGTAGGGTCTTTAACAAAAATAGTAGGAACGAGACAGAAAGATTTCCGTTGAAACTGTCGAGAAATCAAAGGAGTAGAGCTATGAAACAAGCAAGTATTTGGGATGGAGAGGAACCGAGGTATCGGCCAGCATTTGTTGGTTGACGAGCTGTCGATTGCGGAGAAAGCGCGTGCCCAGTACGTAGGCCTTGGGCTGGTTGACGGCATCTACGGCCAGGAGTTCTTCCCCTCGAAAATACCACAAGGACAGAGAGGTCTCTTTTTCCGGGTCTCGACGAATCGTCAATTGATCGTAGCCTTGAGAAAGGCCCACCATCTGCAATTTGAGATCAAATTGATCCGACCAAAACCAGGGAATGGCGTCATATTTCGCTTCCTTGCCACAGATGGCGGCAGCAGCGACTTTGGCTTGATCGGCGGCATTCTGCACCGATTCCAAGCGTAGCCACCGATCGTATTGCGGATTGTGATGCCAGCTACAATCCCCGATGGCGAAAATATTCGGATCAGACGTTCGACAAGCAGCATCTACCTGAATGCCGTCGCCCACGACTAGTCCCGCTTCTTCGGCGAGCGATTGATTGACCAGAATGCCGCAGCCTACGACCAAGACATCGGCCACGTAATTGTTCCCAGAAGCCGTGTGCACTTCGCAGCCTGCTCCTTGGGGAACCACTTGGGTGATTTGTTGAGAGGTGTGGATGGCTACGCCTTGCTGACGGTGGTAGGTCTCCACAAAATCTGACAATTCCGGGGCGGTCACCCGAGCCAGTATTCGATCTTCCCGCTCCAGCAAACAGACCTCGGCTCCTAGCGTTCGGAGCGAAGCCGCTACTTCCAGGCCGATGTAGCCTCCACCGATGATGACGACTCGCTTGTCTCCTGTCGTGCTTGCCGCTGCCCGAATCTGCGCAGCGTCTTCAGCCGTTCGCAGCACAAATTGGTTCTTTACCTGATCCAATCCAGAAATAGGCGGCAAAAAAGGACGCGCGCCCGTGGCAAGGATCAAGGCATCATAGGATTGAGGTTCTCCTTGCACCAAGTGGATCTGTTTCGCTTCTCGGTCCAGACGCAGCACCGTTTCTCCCAGGCGAAGCTGAACATTGGCTTTCTGATAGCTGGCCTCGGGTTTGAGCAAGGCTTGTTTTTCGTCCCCTGCCATCAAATAGGCTTTGGACAAAGGGGGGCGGTGGTAGGGCAAGCGGGGATCGGAATCGATCAATTGGATCTGACCTTCCCAGCCTGCTTTGCGCAAGGCAAAGGCCGCATTCACCCCACCGTGACTGGCACCAACGATGACACAGGTGTTCCCCTCGGTAGCGATATGTTGGTTCTGTTCAGCCATTGGCTACCCGCAGGGTTAATCCGTCCAGCACCTCGGCAATCTCTATCCGGCAAGACAAGCGACTGTATTCCGTTGCCTCCTCATCAAATTCCAGCATGTCTTTTTCCAGTTCACTCGCCTCCCCTACCTGCTCCATATCTTCGGGAGAAACATGCACGTGGCAAGTCGCACAGGAGCATACGCCCCCACAATCGCCGTCAATGCCCTCGACGCCGTGTTCAGTCGCCAACTCCATCAGGGAGCCGGAAGTGCCTTCAAGGGTATGGGTTTCTCCTGCCTTGGTAATAAAAGTAATGGTTGCCATGTAAGTGGGATTGGTGAATTGAAACAGGGAGTAGGGATCAAGGAACAGGGATCAGGGTTCAGAAAAGCATGCTTATGCACACCTGGACATATCTGGCAGCAAAGCGCTCTGACAGGGAATCCGGTCTGACTTCTGACTTCTCACCTCCGACCTCTCTTTGAAAGAATCACTTAAGGTAAAATCGTGCCTGGAGATGATGAAACCCTACTTTTCTTTGAAACTCTCCCCACTCCTCTATGTTTTCTTCGGCGCGATCTATTTCGATTCGGTCGATGTCAGCGATCAGCACTTCCAACAGGGTTTTCAATACCTGTCGGGCGTGGGTAGCGCCGAGGCATTTGTGGTGACTGAAGCCAAATCCGACGTGGGGATTGATCTTGCGATCTAGCTGGACTTCATTGGGTTGGTCGAAAACGGTCTCGTCTCGATTGGCCGAAGCCCAGCAGAGCGACACCCGGGTGTCGGCCTTGGCGGCATGCGCACAGACCGCGGCATCTTCGGTGACCACGCGGCCCATCTGGGTGAGGGGGGAAAAATACCGAATCAGTTCTTCCACCGCTCGACCTGTGATCTCCGGTTGCTTTCGCAATTGCTGCAAGGCCTGGGGGTGATCTGCCAGGTAGGCAATGGTATTGGTAAGGGCATTGATGACGGTGTCTCGGCCTCCAGCGAAAGTCAGAATCATGACGCCTTTGACTTCTTCTTTGGTCAATTTTCGGCCCTCAATTTCGGCATCCAGCAAGACAGAATACAGCTCTTCGCCTGGTTGAGCAATGGCTTGCTCGATCTGGGCGTCGATGTAATCGTAGAGGATGGCGGCTTTTGAACCATCGAGGGGATCGTCTTCGCTGCGAAAGACGTGCGTACCCCAGCCGATCCAGGTTTCGGCCTCAGCGGGGTCAATGTTCAATAGCAAGGTCAAGGCCCTGGATTGAATCCGTAGCGCCAATTCTTCTACCACTTCCACCGATTCTTTTGCCCCTGCTGAGCGAATTTCTTGTACCAAGATCTCTTTCAAGGCCGCTTGATACGCCGCTTCCAAGGGCCGTCGAAACCACGCCTCCATCAGTTTGCGGTACGCTCCATGCTGAGGCGGATCGACTTCAAAGGGAATTTGACGGGTCTCGCGGATCTTCACCTCCGAAGGGACCACGATGCGACCGGGTTGGGCGCCTGATTGAAAGGTTTGCCAATTGTGGGCGGTTTTGCGGACGTCCTTCAGGCGAAGGATCATCATCACCGGATCGTCTTGATCCACCATGTTACCTACCCCTTTTTGTTGACGGGCGCTTTCGAAGGGATCGGGAAAGGTGCTATGATTCATGGGATGAAATTCAGGAAAGGGAACACATAAGAGAGAGAAACCTGCTCAAACATCGCAAGGATTTTCCTTTCCTTTGTGATCAATTTTGGCCAATTTATCATCTATCTTAACGCGATTCTCTTTCAAACTCCCAAAAAGC
>JBCCCJ010000634.1:0-4429 GCA_039033615.1 Bacteroidota bacterium | reverse complement strand
ATTTAGACCGTATCAATAAGTACCGTTCCGAAATATTGGCACTGTTACCTAAAAAAGGAAGTATTCCAGCGAGTTGCAAAAGGCCTCCACCTCTTCCATCCGCTCTGCTTTGAGCAAGAGACTGAATTGACCTGCGGGATTTTTCATCTGCTGCTTGGCCAGTTCATATTGGGGGAAGCTGGGCGAAAAGGGATACATCACGCCTTCTACCTGCGGATGTTGCTCCAGATATTCTACCACTTTGGGGGTGGTCTGAGCGACGCGTTCCATCCGAATCCCTAGGGTCCGTAGGCCGCGCATCATCAACCAGGCGTCGTTGGGGGAGATGATGCCCCCAAGGGTCATGAATTCGGATTGGAAAATCTGCTCGGCTTTCTCTCGGGTGCAGCACAGCACTCCTGCGACGATATCGCTGTGGCCGTTGAGGTATTTGCTGGCGGAATGCAGCACCATGTCCACGCCCATGGTGATCGGCTGTTGGTTGAGAGGGGTGGCGTAGCTGTTGTCGATGGCGGTGAGAATGCCGTGTTCTTTCGCGATGGCGGCGACGGCTTGGATGTCCTGCAACTCAAAGGTGATGGAATTGGGGGATTCCAGCATGAAGAGTTTGGTGGTGGGGCGAATGGCTTTTCGAAAGTCTTCGGGATCTCGCCCATCTATCATGGTGGTTTCGACTCCGAAGCGAGCGAGGAGGTTGTTGAGCAATTTGTTGGTCCAACTGTACGGCTTTTGGACGCAGACCACGTGGTCCCCGGCGGAGACGCTGGAACACACTGCGGCGGCGATGGCTGCACTGCCACTGCTGAAGACAAGACATTCTTCGGAGCCTTCGAGGGCCGCGAGCTTTTTGCGCAGCATGGCCACGGTGGGATTGGCTCCGCGCGTGTAAAAGGGCACATCCATTTCGTGCGCCAGGGATTGGCGCATCTCTTCTATGGTTTCAAAGGTGAAGTTGCTCGACTGAACGATGGGAGGAGCTACCGCGTTGAAATAGCGTTCCCGCTCTTCCCCCAGGTGATTGAGGATAAAGGACTGTTTCATCTAGAAAATGTAGGGAGATTTCTCTTGTTCTCCTACTTCGATTGGAGAAAAAGAGCTTGGGGAGGGGAGGCTTTAGGGGTTGACAGGATGGACAGGATTTTTAGGGGGGGAGCTGTGAAGGAGACTCACCGGATGTCTCCGTTAGAGAGGAATACTCTCTGAAAGGCCCGTCTTTCGGGCCGATCTGACTTCTGACAGCACCGCGTTTTCATATATTTGCAAAAAGGAACGTCGAATGAATGATGTAACCCTACTTGTCAGGACAAACTTTTACATTTTACATTCGCTGTTTTACATTTTCCGGTTGATAAATCTTCCTTTTCAATCGAAAATCAAGTGCATGACAGCACCACGGTCTCATATGTGTGCAAAAAGGAACGTCGAATGAATGATGTAACGCTACTTGTCAGGACAAACTTTTACATTTTACATTCGTTGTTTTACATTTTTCGGTTGATAAATCTTCCTTTTCAATCGAAAATCAAGTACATGACAGCACCGCAGTCTGACTTCTACTCCCCCGCCACAATCACCGAAATTTCCACCCGTACATCTTTGGGCAGACGAGCGACCTGTACAGTTTCGCGGGCGGGAAAATCACCTTCGAAGTAGCTGCCGTAAATGCCATTGATTTCGCCAAAGTCATCCATGTCTTTCAGAAAGATGGAGCTCTTCGCGATGTGGCTGAAATTCAAGCCAACCGATTCCAGGATCGCGCCGATGTTGGCCATGACCTGACGGGTCTCTGCTTCGAGGCTGTCCTGTACCAATTGTCCGTTGGCTGGATCAATGGCGATCTGCCCAGAAAAATAATAAACGGAACCTACCTTGACCGCTTGACTATAAGGACCAATCGGGGCAGGCGCCTGATCAGTTTGGATGATTTCTTTCATGTGAGGGATGTTAAGATTCAGAGGACGAAAGCAAGCCTAGTTTTCGCCCAAACCAGCGAAAGAGCTTCTTTTGCTTTTCATAAAAGTAGGGAAACTTGCCAAAGAGAAACGCATAGCCCAGCAATAGCACCTGATAAATGGGGGTAATCAACAGGAAATATACTGGCAGGTACCAGAAATCCCCCCATTCCAAGCCTGTCCAGGGCATGATCCAGCGCGGGAAAATGGCAGCTGTACTTCCCGTGACCGCAAATACGATCAATACCAGGGTGTAATGCCAAATTTGTTTCCGTTTGTCTGGGTCCATCTGCTGCTACCTCAATGGTTTCGCTCGCGGGATGCGTGCGCTCGACAAAGGTAACCAATCTCAGCTCAGAAAGTTGGCGCAATTACTCAAAACTATCCCAGTCGTCTGCATGGATCGTAGTCCGGGCATTGGGGTTTTGCCTGTCAGCTTCTCGACTCACAATGGTCTCACAATCGAGATTGACTCGATAGCCTTTGGGAGCACGGAATGGTTCCTGGGGAAGGCCGGCCGATTCGTCTTCGTACGCTGACTTCATGTAGTTTGCCCAGATCGGCAAGGCCATATTGGCTCCCTGCCCCATCTTCATGTCTCGGAAGCGCATTCTCATGTCGCTGCATCCTACCCATACCCCCGTGACCAAATTGGAAGTTACCCCCATGAACCAGCCGTCGGCATGATTCTGCGTAGTTCCGGTTTTGCCACCAATCTCGTTTCGGAAATCGTATTTGTAACGCAACCGACTGGCGGTCCCGCCTGGTTCATCTACCACGCCTCGCAACAATTCGATCATCAAGTAGGCGGTCCGGGCGTCCATCGCTTGCTTGGGCGGATGCACAAAGCGCTCTAGCACGTTGCCGCGCTTGTCTTCGATGCGGGTGATGAAGTGAGGTTCGATGAAAGCGCCGTGATTGGCGAAGGTCGCATAGGCGCTGGTAAGTTCCTTCACCGTCAGATCCGCAGTTCCCAGACAGAGGGAAGGGACTGCTTCCATGTGGGACTTGATCCCAGCTTTGCGCGCCAGATTCACCACCACTTGGGGGCCAAGGTCCTTCATCAGGCCTGCGGTGATGAGGTTGGTTGACGTGGCGAGGGCCCGACGCAGGGTCATAAATCCCCCGAATTCGCCACCAGAATTTTTGGGACTCCAGGTAGTTCCTTCTCCATCCACATTTTCGAAGGTAACGGGCTGGTTCAGGGCCTGATCACATGGCTTCCGCCCAAAGGCCATCGCAGCTGCGTACACGAAGGGCTTGAACGTAGAACCTACCTGGCGTTTGCCAGTAGCGACGTGATCGTATTTGAAGAATTTGAAATCATTGCCGCCCACCCAGGCTTTGACCTCCCCAGTATGCGGATCTATGGAAACCATTCCCGTCTCTAAGAAGCGAGAGGCATATTTCAGCGAGTCCCAGGGAGAAAGGGTGGTATCCATTTCGCCGTCCCAGGAAAACAATTTCATCTTGACTGGCTGGTCGAATTCTTCCCGAATGTCTTCCGGGCTTTTCCCTGCATTCTTCGCTTGGCGATAGCGCTCCGTCTGACGCATCAGGTCGGTGAGAATCGCTGGCTCATACTTATAGGGTTCGTAGCCTTTGATGTGTCGATTGAAATCGGTTTGCAAATCACTCAGATGCTCTCGAACCGAAGCTTCCGCATGCTGTTGAAGCCGAGAATCCAGGGTGGTATATACCTTCAGCCCATCTTTGTAGAAATCGTAGGTGGTCCCATCGTCCTTGGTGTGGGTTTGAGACCATTCGGCCATGAATTTCCGGACGGCCTGACGGAAATATGGGGCAAGGCCCTCTTCATGTTCCCGACCTTGGCGGGCAGTCACCAGGGGAAGTGCTTTGATGCTGTCAATGTTTAGGGCCAGGGTATCCAAAAACTGGTGCCGGACCATCAGATCAATCACGAGGTTTCGGCGGGAAACGACGGTATCTTTCCGGTTGATGGGATCAAACACGCCTTGCCCTTTGAGCATCCCCACCATGACCGCAGCCTCTTCTACCGCCAAATCGCGGGCAGGTTTTCCAAACAAGCGCTTGGAAGCCATCTCGATCCCGTAGGCATTTCCGTAGATGTTGACCGTATTCAGGTAGGCCTCCATGATTTCCTGCTTGGTATAATTCTTCTCCAGAATGGCAGAAACGATGACCTCTTTGATTTTCCGGTTGATGGTTCGATCCTTGGAAACTGCGTTGAACAAGTTCCGGGCGAGCTGCATGGTGATGGTGCTGCCTCCACTGGTCGTCCCAGTCAGGTTTCTCTTGATCAACGCGGGAATGGACCAGTAATCAACCCCAGAGTGATGGTAAAAACGGGCGTCTTCGGTCGCAACCAAGGCATCGATCACATAGGGAGAGATGGCATTGAGTCGGACATTGACCCGATTTTCTGTAACGTAAAAATTATCTAGTACCACTCCATCAGCCGAAATGACCTGAGTGGATAGATTGGATTGGGGATT
>JBCCCJ010000633.1:0-4431 GCA_039033615.1 Bacteroidota bacterium | reverse complement strand
CTAGGTGGAAAGGTCTGTTAAATAATTTGAGAAATGAAGCAGAAAGAATAGGCTACCAAACAGAGCTATTTGTATTAAACGCAAGTCATTACGGGGTTCCACAAGCAAGAGAAAGAATGTTTCTTGTTGGCTTAAAAGAAGGGGAAATAGGCGAACCACCAAGAACGACTGAACTCTCTCCAAAAACAGTTAGAGAAGCTCTTGCTGAATTGCCTACTTTCGGCTCTAAAGGGAATGACTCAATTTGTACAGCAAAGATCACCCCAGCTAAAAATCCAATTTTGCGGAAATCTCCATACGCTGGGATGCTTTTTAATGGACAAGGCAGACCATTAAACGTGGACGCTCCAGCCTTGACCCTACCTGCTTCTATGGGAGGAAATAGGACGCCAATCATCGACCAGTATGATCTTCAAAATGAAGGGGAGTCATGGATTGTGAAATATCACGCTAGCTTAATGAATGGAGGAAAGCCTAGCGTAAGTGTTCCTAGAAGTTTAAGAAGAATTACTGTTGAAGAAGCAGCCGCAATTCAAAGTTTCCCGCCAAATATAAATTTTCATGGAGCTCAAACAAGTAAATACCGTCAGATAGGAAATGCAGTACCGCCACTGTTGGCTTTCCATGTGGCGCAGGCTGTAGGTAAAGCACTCAATAGAAAAAGAGGCGATAAGATAGATGAAAATGGAGAGCGAGAATTTTCTCGAACCTTGGCAAGAAATATTGTATAAGTAAGCTCCTCCCCCCAATTTCCCCTTCTCCCTCAACCTTTGTACCTTGGTTGAAACCCCTTGTTTCAACCAAACCAAAGCAAGCATGAGAAGATTTGTAGCCCTGATTGTTGCCATGATGATGGCAACTACCATCAGTTGGGGGCAGGAGGGCCCCATGAATGCCTCGACCTTCAGCGGCATGAAGCTGCGCAACGTAGGCCCGGCCTTTACTTCGGGCCGGATTGCAGACATCGCCTTCCACCCGGACAATGAAAACATCTGGTACGTGGCAGTAGGCTCCGGCGGCGTGTGGAAAACCATGAACGCAGGCGTGACCTGGACCCCGATTTTTGACAACGAAGCCTCCTACTCTATCGGCTGTGTGACCATCGATCCGAGTAATCCCAATACCATTTGGGTGGGGACGGGGGAGAATGTTGGCGGGCGCCACGTCGGCTTTGGCGATGGGATTTACAAAAGCGAAGACAATGGTCGCAGCTGGAAGAATATGGGCCTGCCCAATTCCGAGCACATCTCTAAAATCGTGGTGCATCCTGACGATTCAGAGGTGATCTGGGTCGCGGTGCAAGGTCCGCTGTGGACGCCTGGCGGAGAACGCGGCCTTTATAAGTCGGTCGATGGTGGCCAAACCTGGGGCAAATTCCTCGGGGATGACGAATGGACGGGCGTCACGGATCTGGTGATGGACCCCCGCAATCCAGATTGGCTGTATGCCGCTACCTGGGATCGACATCGGACCGTGGCCGCTTATTTAGGCGGGGGACCTGGCTCGGGCATTCACCGCAGCACCGATGGTGGACTGACTTGGGAGGAATTGACCTCCGGCATCCCCAACGTCAACAAAGGCAAAATCGGTCTCGCCATTTCGCCTCAGAATCCGGACCGGATTTATGCAGCCATCGAATTGCTGCGTACCAAGGGCGGCGTGTTCATGTCTGAGAACCGCGGCAAAACCTGGAAGAAGCAATCCGATGCAGTCGCTGGGGCAACGGGTCCGCATTATTACCAGGAAATGTACGCCTCTCCTCACCAGGAGGGACGCCTCTACCTGGTCAACAACAGCATGTACGTGAGCGATGACCACTTCAAAACCTACCGCTACCTCAAGCGGGATGGGATGCACTCGGACAGTCATGCCATGGCCTTCAAATCGGATGATCCGAATTATCTCTTGGTGGGTACTGATGGCGGCTTGTATGAAAGTTTTGACCTGGCCCAGAACTGGCGTTTCATCGACAATATGCCCATCACCCAATACTACAAACTGGCGGTGGATGATACCGAGCCTTTCTACAACATCTATGGCGGCACCCAGGACAACGGCTCCCACGGTGGCCCTTCCCGCACCGACAATATGCACGGCATTCGGAATGCCGATTGGTGGAAAACCCTCTTTGCAGACGGCCACCAATCTGCCATTGAGCCAGGCAATCCAAACATTTCCTACGCGGAAACCCAGCAAGGCGGCTTGCACAGAATTGACCAGATCACTGGAGAAGTCGTGTTGATTCAACCCCAGCCGGGCGAAGGCGAAGGAGACGAACGCTACAACTGGGATGCCCCGATTTTGGTGAGTGCGCATGATCCCGCAAGGCTCTATTTTGCTTCCTATCGGGTGTGGCGCTCTGAAAACCGAGGCGACAGTTGGTCGGCCATTTCAGAAGACTTGACTCGCAACGAAGAAAGATTGGCACTGCCCATCATGGGCGGTACCCAGAGTTGGGACAATGCCTGGGACGTCAAGGCCATGTCCAATTATAACACCATCACTTCGCTGGGGGAATCTCCCCTGGATGAGAACCTGCTCTATGCTGGCACCGATGACGGGATTGTGCAGGTAACCGAAGACGGTGGCAAGAGCTGGCGCAAAGTCATGACCAGTTCCATCCGAAATATGCCAGAACGGGCTTTTGTGAACGACATTCGGGCCGATCTGCACGATGCCAATACGGTCTATCTTTGTATGGACAACCACAAAGAAGGCGACTTCCAACCCTACTTGCTGAAGAGTACCAACCGCGGCAAAAGCTGGACTTCTATCACGGGAGACTTGCCAGAGCGTACCTTGGTTTGGCGAATCGTTCAAGATCACGTAGATCCGAATTTGCTCTTCATTGCGACAGAATACGGCTTGTATTTCAGTCAGAATGGCGGGGAGCAGTGGATCCAGCTGAAAGGTGGTGTACCGACGATTGCCTTCCGCGATCTGACCATTCAGCGTCGGGAAAATGATCTGGTAGCAGCCTCCTTTGGGCGGAGCTTCTTTGTGTTGGATGACATTTCACCTTTGCGTCAGGTCAACGAAGAGACGCTGGCGGCGGAAGCGCATCTCTTTGACATCAAAGATGCCCTCTGGTACATCCCTCGCATGCGGGTGAGCTCTCAGGGAACTGGCAAATATGTAGCGGAGAATCCCGCCTTCGGAGCGACCTTTACCTACTATTTGAAGGAGGCAATCAAAACTCCGAGCCAGGAACGCAAAGCCAAGGAGAAAGAATTGGCAAAAGAAGAATTGCCGGTTTCCTTCCCAAGTTGGGAAGACCTGAATGCTGAGAAGCAGGCGATGGCTCCTCAGATCGTGATGATCATCAAAGACGAAGCCGGAGCGGTGGTGAATCGGGTGAAGGGCAAAAATGCTGTGGGCATTCAGCGGATGAGCTGGAACCTGCGCTATGCCTCTCAGGACGGGGTAGAATTGCGGGACGGCTCGGAGGAAGGCTTGTTTGGTGGCAGCGGTTTCATGGCTACTCCGGGTACCTATACTGCGACCCTCGCCAAGGTCGTAGATGGACAGATGTCCGTTCTGGCTGGACCGAAATCCTTCAACGTAAAGGAACTGCGAAAAGGAGCCTTGCCGGGCGCTTCTGCCGAAGAAATTGTGGCTTTCCGCAAGGAAATGGAATCCTTCCAGCAGGAGATGACGGCGACTCGTTCTACCCTGCGGAGCAGCGTGAATCAACTAAAAGCCATGTACACTGCAGTGGGACGCACCACCAGCGATCAGCCGGAATTGGTGAGTCGCTTGCATGAGGCTCGGGCTCAATTGATGGCCATTCAGCAGCAGTTGAGTGGGGATCCAGCGAAGGAAGAGGTAGGCGAAAAATCTGATCCCACCCCTGGCAGCCGCCTGTCCATCGGCTATCGCGCTTTACGCAGTACCTACGGCCCCACTGCTATGCACAAAGACATGGTGAAGCTCGGTCAGAAAGAGTTGGCCGCCGTACAAGCGGAACTCAAAACTGTTGTAGACGAGGTGCTTCCCGCCCTCGGTAAAGACCTGCAAGCCGCTGGTGCTCCCTGGATGGAGGGACAAGGCTTTTCGAGCGAGAAGTGATGATTCGGCCTAACAGCTTTTTCAGACCAGTGGGTTGGCCCAAGCTGTTAGGTCTAAACAGCAATCCCACCCCTCCCTTCCATCACGGAAGAGAGGGGTGATTTTTTGAAGCACCAATCGCCGATTGTCATGTTGAGCTTGCGAGACATCTTATGCGGCTGAGAAGAACATGAGATTTCTCCTATCGTCGAAATGACATCCTGGGATGAGGAATTGCCACCAATCGCCGATTGTCATGTCGAGTACTTATTTCGGGCACCAATTTGACTATTCTGGTGTGCAAGCGATCAAAGCGCTGAAGGGTGAGGGCTACCGGGTCATTCTGGTCAATTCAAACCCAGCCACGATCATGACCGATCCAGG
>JBCCCJ010000632.1:0-4431 GCA_039033615.1 Bacteroidota bacterium | reverse complement strand
CGCAGCAAGCCGCTAACTCAGGCGTACGCATCCTCGTCAACACCCCTGAGCTACAAGCAGTCAGAAACGATGACCTGCTGATGGGACAAGCGGTGTTTTATCAGGCTGGGGAGGTGGAATTGCTGGAGGGTCTGACCATCACGGCCACCGCGCCTTGTGTGCTGATCCTACAACGGACCCCCACAGGCAAGCATCGCCTGACCGTGGCCGATCCCAATCGAGAACTGGGGAGTGTACATCTGCGGATCTCTGCCAAGGTTGAACTCGCTGGAGAGGGAGTACATAGCATTTGGCAGGAGGAAAAAGGCATGAGCGACTTGCTGATTGAGCTGCCGAAGGGGCAATATGCGGGGAGCAGTGTGGGGGTGGAGTGGTGAAAAAATCTGAATCAGATTGCGCTCAACCTCCGTATCAGGTAGGAATACACCTCTTATGCAACTCCACCTCCTTTCCTACCCCACCTACCAAGCCTCTATTCCGACTTCTGGTCAGCACATCTTAGCTCAGCAACGAGCGGACGAAATTCTGGTCTATCAAGCCTACAATCATCGCATCGCAGATTACGCCATCCAGCACCAACGATTTGGGGGAGCGCACTTCAGCTATGGTCGAATGTCCTGGATCAAACCCAATTTTTTGTGGATGATGTTCCGCTGTGGGTGGGGAGTAAAAGCCAATCAGGAACGCATCCTTGGCTGTTGGCTCAAGGCTTCCTTTTTTGAAGAGATTTTGGTAGAAGCGGCCTACAGTTCCTATGCCCCGGCGGTTTATGAAACCCATGAGGCTTGGCAGACTGCGTTGGGACAAAGGGAAGTGCGGCTGCAATGGGACCCCGATCACGATGCGCATGGAAACAAAATGGAGCGACGGGCCATTCAACTGGGAATGAAAGGAGAGTTTTTGAAGAAATACGGGCAGGAAGAGATTCAGGAAATCATGGACCTTACGGATGTTGTTCGGGAACAGAAAGCCAAACTGGATGCGGGACAATTGGCAGAGGTGATGGTGCCGAAGGAAAAAGTCTTTTTGCCGCAACAGGAAGAGTTGAGCGAAAAGCTAGGGCTTAATATCTTGTGAGCTCAAGATCAGCAGCAGCATCAATCGGCTTATCCATCCCTATGACCCCCAACGACGCCATCCAATCCATTTCTCAGCAGGTATTTCCCCTGCCACCGGAATGTGTGCAAGCTTTGGAGAAATGCGCTCGCCTGCAAACCTTGCCCAAGAAAACCACCCTGGTTCGGGAAGGAGAGCATGCGACCCGGCTGATGTACATTGTGGAGGGATCTGCGCGGGCGTACTATCTGAAGCATGGCAAGGACGTGACGGATTGGTTTGCCTTTGAGCATGAATTCATCGTCCCTCTCCAGAGCTATTTTCTGGATCGCCCCAATCCCCATTACATCGAGACCATCGAGCCGACTACCCTGCTGAGCATTGATCGCAAGCATGAGCAACAATTGTCGGAGCAATTTCGGGAATTTGATCGCCTGGGAAAGCTGGCCATCACTCGCACCATGCTCCAACTCCAAGAGCGCATCGTTTCGCTGCAATTTGAGACCGCCCAGCACAAGTACGAAAGTCTCCTCAAGACTCGCCCGGACATTGAACTTCGGGTGCCCCTCAACCACATCGCCTCTTACCTCGGCATTACCCTAGAGACCCTGAGTCGAATCCGCAGAAAGGTGAGTCGAATTTGATCCAGATCAAATGAATCCAGGATCAGCGCTCCTACCTTCGGAGCATGAAACACGCACATCGGATTTCGGGCCTCCTCGTTTCGGTTTTTGTTGCCGCTCACCTGAGCAATCACGCCCTGGCTTGGTTTGGGATTGAAACACACCAAGCAGTATTGGAAGCCTTGCGTAAGGTCTATCGACAACCAGTCGTGGAAGTGCTATTGGTTGCCGCCTTCGGATTTCAGGCGATCTCGGGCCTGCTGCTATTTTTGCGCGGGAGAAAACGAACAGATCTCTCCCAAACCGAGCAAATCAAACGATATGCAGGCCTGACCTTGGGACTGTTTTTAATCCAACATATCCCTGCCACCATCGGGCAACGGCTCTACTATCAGGTTGACACCAACTTCTATTTTGCCGCGCAGGTCGTCTTGGAAGCACCAGCGAAGTACTATTTTCGGCCCTATTATTTTCTAGGAATTATGGCGGTAGGGATTCATGTCGCAGCGGTTCACCGAAACAAAATCAGCCGTCGAATCGGGAAAAAGCAAGCCAATCTCCACGCAGGGATCATCGCTTTGGTTTTCTTGCTACTAGCATGCGTGATCCTGTTCACATTTACGGGAGGGCGATTTCCTATTTCATAAGAGGCCACTATGTCGAGAGAAGCCAGAAGTCAGACCAGACCATTCGATTGTCAGATTACTATTTTGAGAGAGGCCAGAAGTCAGACCGCTTTGGCTGTCAGATCACTTGGTTGTCAGATGTTTTTTTGAATCAACCAATTAAGAGAGGACAGAGGACAGACCGCTTTGGCTGTCAGATCACTGCGTTGTCAGAAGTTTTCTTAACCCCTCACCAACTCACCATTCCCGAATTACCAATCATCTACGCGGCCTGGAAGACCACGCTACACCTAATCAACCAATTCCCCAATTCCCCAACCAACCAACCAACCAACCAATTTATGCTAGCACTCGGCGGATATATCAACCTCCTCATCGCAGCCGGCCACCTCATTGGCCTGATTTGGGCCGAACAGATGTTCGCGATTACCGGCATCGGCAGAGAGATGGCCGAACTATCTCAGGTTCATGCCTCCCTGCCTTATCTCATGACCGTATTTGTCGCAGTATTCTTTACCCTGTTCGGTTTGTATGGCCTCTCTGCTTCGGGGAAATTCCGGCCGTTGCCATTTCTGAAAGTGGGCATCTTTGCCATTGCGGGTATCTACCTATTGCGGGGCGTAGGAGAATTGATCTTCGACATGGCCATGCAGGACGCCAATCTGATCGCCGAGACGACCTATTCCCTGATCGCGGTAGCAATTGGGTTGCTCTTTTTGATCGGTGGTTGGCAAAAATGGCGGGTAAGTCCTGCCATCAACTGATGGAGCCCGATTGGCAATTCCGGGGAATTTCAGGAGATTCGTTGCATGAAACATTTGTTGGTAAGCCTGACCTTTCTCATTGCCTGTTTTCCGCTTCAATTGTCTGCACAAGATTGGACCCCGGACCGGGAGAAACTCCGCGAAGACCTCAAAGAAATTCTGACTGATCTGGAGTACTCTTACGTGTACTTCGAAGAAAAAGGCATCGACTTGGCCTGCCTTCGGGAGTACTATGGCGCGCAAATTGATTCCGTAGAAACCGAGGAAGATGTGGTGCTGCTGTTTGAGTATTTGCTGGATGAATTCACGGACAGCCATGTGATGCTCAACACCAATCGGGCGAGTTCCTATCGCTTGTTTGCGCCGTTGTATGCCACCCTAACTGAGGGGAGATTATTCATTTTCAGCCTTTGGCAAACCCAACTGGAACAAGTTCCTTCAGGCTTGATTGGTGCTCAACTGATCTCTTGGAATGGGATTCCAATAGAAGAGGCAATTGCCGCTTTCCCTACTCATTGCAACGATAAGGATGAACCTAAGGTGCGGGAATGGATCGCCAACAAAATCCTCGCCGGTCGCTACAATCAACCCCGTATGTTGAAAGTGCAGCTCAACGGTGGACAGGTAGCCGAACTCGATCTGGATCAGTTACAAATTCGATCTGAAGAAAGGTTATTGAGCCATCGGGTAGAGCAGGAAATCGGCATCATTCGCATCCATAATTCCTTGGGCAACAATGATTTGATACGGGCTTTTGATTCAGCTTTGGACCAATTGACGGAAACCAAAGGCCTGATCATCGATTTGCGGAACACTATAGATGGAGGCAATTCTTATGTGGCCCGTGGGATCATGAGCCGATTCATCACCGAAGCCCGCCCCTACCAGCAGCACCTAGCTTCCAAGCAATTCGGAGACAATCCTCCAGTACCGCGCCGCTGGGTAGAATATGTGCAGCCGCGTGGCGAGACCTATCCCCATCCGGTGATCGTATTGGTCGGGCGTTGGACAGGAAGCATGGGAGAAGGTTTGGCGATCGGCTTCGAAGGCATGCAGCGAGGCAAGGTGATGGGTACCGAGATGGAACGACTGGCCGGAGAGATGAATGGTTTTGGCTTTCGTCATCAATCATTCGGCTACCGCCTTTCAGTCGCTCGCTTGTTTCACCTGAACGGAACGCCGCGGGAAGCCTACCTGCCCAGCCTATATGTACCATCGACCACCACCGAGGGCGACGAAACCATGGAGCGAGCGCTGGAGTGGTTGAGGAAGTAGGAAAAAGAGAACGCGAGATTTCTTTATCTTTAGTGAGACTCAAAAAATAACTTGGACCTTTTCACTTGTTCTTTCGTCCCAGTTCTT
>JBCCCJ010000631.1:0-4433 GCA_039033615.1 Bacteroidota bacterium | reverse complement strand
GCGAGAGCGTTGATCATGGGGGCGAGGTCCGGGTGCTCTGTGCCTAGGGTCTTCTCGCCGATCGCGATGGCTCGCTCGTAGAGCGGCTGGGCCTCGTCGTTCTTGCCTTGCTCTCGCAACAAGTTGGCGAGGTTGTAGATCGATGCGGCGAGGTCCGGGTGCTCGGCGCCGAGGGTCTTCTCGCGGATCGGGATGGCTCGCTTGTAGAGTAGCTCGGCCTCGTCGTACTTGCCCTGAAGCGCCAATAGCTCTGCAAGGTTGTTGAGCAGTGCGGCGAGGTCCGGGTACTCTGCGCCAAGCGTCTTTTCGCCGATCGCGATGGCCCGCTCGTAGAGCGCCTTGGCCCAGTCATAGGCATTGGCTTCCGCTGGCGAGTGGTGGAGGTACGCCTCGAAGGCGGTTTTGGCTTGGTCCTCTTGGCCCAGATCCAGGTAGCTATAGCCAAGCAGGCAGTAGGCAGGGCCATAGTCGGGCAGTAAGGCGCGCGCTTGTTCAAAGTATGCGGCGGCTTTCTGCTTGTCCTCGTCGATCCAGTAGGCACAACGACCCGCGAAATCATAGGCTTCAAAGGTGTTGGGATAGGTGGCGATCAACTCATCCATCAAGGCTGCGGGGCTGGAGTTGGGCTCCGCTTGCCATTGCGTCATCAGTTTGCAGAAAATCTGTTCGGCAGGGGTCAATTGCTCAGAGCAGATGGAAGCAGCTTGATCCAGGAACTCAGCAGCTTCATCGAACCTGTCAAAGGCGATGTGCTCCAGCGCGCGAAAGGCATAGCCC
This sequence comes from Bacteroidota bacterium, assembly GCA_039033615.1. Lineage (GTDB taxonomy): Bacteria > Bacteroidota > Bacteroidia > J057 > J057 > JBCCCJ01. The sequence goes on along the minus strand of JBCCCJ010000631.1, from coordinate 3,656 downwards.
ATCAAGAACTGCGGGTCATGCTCAATGGCTTCCGCCATTTTTTGATCATACCCGTCAACGTCAGAGTTGGCCACCAATTCCATGGCGGCATGATAGGCCGTGATGGCCTTGGGAGAGGTGGAGGTCAAGGGCAAAAAGCGATCTCCGGAAACGCTCCCTGTTGGGGAGGCTGGATTCGGTGGCAGCTGAGGCGCTAGAGATCGTATCCCCCCAATTGTTACCTCGTCATAGTTCCTTTCGGCGGCATCCTTTCTTTCGTAGGCCCGGAAAGACCGATTCACCACAGACGAAGGAGCAAGCGCCGCGTTCATTTCTTTCTGGTCATAGCCAATTTCGGCGGCATACTTTTCCGAGTAGGATTGGCCGATCAAGGCCGCGGGCAGGACTAGACTAATCAGGTAACAGAGGACAATGGGGAAAAAAATGGAAGATTTCATTGAAAATAGGGTTATAGGTTTGAATGTCAGATTGAATTGACAAGTCAAACCTACTGCCAAGTCGTGGCGGCTCCTATCCCCATTACCCGAAGGTGGGGTTTCGCTGACCGAAGGTGGGAGCTGACTGACCCTACACTCGCTTCAAGCGACTAAACACGTTGTTTTTGTAGGACTTCCCCAGCGGAATGGAATCATCTCCCAAGTATAGATAGAACTCATCGAAGCCCTCGATGGCGCGGAGGTTGACCAAAAAGGAACGGTGGCTTCGCACAAAATCATTGCCCAAGTGGGACTCCAGCGATTTCATGGGGCTGCTGAGGAGATACTGTCGGTCGGTGGTGTGGATGCGGCAATAGTTTCGCTCGGCGGCCACATAACGGATGTCGCTGAGTGGTACCTTCACCATGCGTTCTTTGTGCCGCACAAAAACGTAGTCGTTCAGGGGGGCGGTGGGAGCTTGCTCGGTGGCCTGCGTGGCCGTAGGAGGGGCTTCTTGGATGCGCTGTACCACCAATTCTACTGCTTGGAGCAGGGCCGAAGGCCGGAAAGGCTTGCTGATGAAGGCATAGGGGAAGGTAGCCTTGGCCCGCGCAAAAGTGGCTGCGTCAGAGTTGGCCGTCAGAAAGATGACCGGTATCTGGGTGCTTTCATAGATGGCAGCTGCGGTATCTACTCCATCGAGTGTGCCTTTGAGCTGCACGTCCATGAGTACCAGGTCGGGCGGGTGGGTGCGGATCTGCTCTAGGGCGGCTTCCCCAGTGGGGATGAGGCCCAGTACGCCATAGCCAGCCTCGGCCAGGACCATGGAAATGTGCGCCCCTACGATCATGTCATCTTCCACGATCAATATCTGGATCGGATCCGGTTGAGCAGGGGTTGCAGGGGCGGTGTTGTCAATCAGGTAGGCTTTGCCCTTGCCCAGCATTTGATGGAGGGTGGGAACCGTCAGATTTCCACTACTGAGCGCAAACACCTCCATCGGTTCTTCTACGTTTCGGAAGGCAAATATCCCCAGGCTTTGAAAAGTCAAGTCGGATAACTTCGGGAGGGCGTTATGCACCTCGGCTGAAAGCAGCACTGTACCGGGCAACCCCATAGATTCGATGCGGGAAGCGATGTTGATGGTTTCGCCATAGATGTGTTCTTCCTCTTCCATCACCTCCCCCAAGTGTAGCCCGATCCGCACGGGAATCTCCCTCGTCATGCAGGTCAGTTGGAGGGTTTGGGCGCAGCGCACAGCTGCTTCAGGCTGGGCAAAGCTCATCAGGCAACCATCCCCATAAAATTGCCGGATGTTGCCCCCTTGTTTCGGTACCTGTTCGAGGATGAGGGCTTTGTATTGCTTCAAGACTGATACCGCCGCTGATTCGTCTGTCTGCATCATGGTGGTGTAGCCTACGATGTCGGCGAAGACAATGGCCTGAACACGTTGTTTGAAGGACATAACAGAGGAGGTTCCAGGGAATGGAGTCAGGGGGAGAAGATCGGTTTCGATTGAAACAAATATGGCAAGAATTGCTCAAACCAACGAATCGGAGGTGCCTCAAATCTAACCACAGAAGCGCATCATGCAGTAGATGGCAGTCGCGATGCACCTGCTTTTTTCTGTAGGGCATCTGTTTCTACCAAACTGCGAATCGCTCTGCGCTTCGTTTTTTGAGAGTTGGTTCGGCATACTTCGGCGAGTTCAGCACAGGCGCTCACCACAAGTCCTTGTCAATCGGCAATCGCAGCCCGGAGGGATGCACATTTTGGTAGCAAATCTAAGAGAGAAGTTTGGTAGCAGGCGCGGAGCGACTGCTATCTATGCCAACATCACCTGGGAATGTGTGACAGGTGAAGTACCCTCAACGAATCTGGTGTACCTCAACTTTCACCACAGCAGCGCATCTCTCAGTAATTGGCAGTTGCGAGACATCGGCTCGATTGCCCCGCTTGTCGGCCACTACCTCCAAGAAAGCCCCGGCAAAGAAGCCGCTGTAACCAGCTTCCAACTGGTTCAGTTGGGGGCCAAGTAAGCTTCTCTGATCCTATCTATAGAAGGTCTCCATTGGCGGCCTTTTTTTATGGTCTGGCGTAAAGGCCATTTTTTCCTTTTCGCAACTGGCTAGGTGGATACCCAAAATGCCGCTTGAAGGCCGTGCTGAAGTGTTGGGGATGCTGATAGCCAATCCGATCAGCGATATCACTCACGGTAAGCTGTTCTTCCAATAGCCAGTGTCGAGCTTGCTTCATCTTTTCGTTTTGCCAGAAGGTAAAGACCGTGGTGCCAAACAAGCTTTTGAACCCCTTTTTGAGCGCAAATTCGTTCGTGCCAAATTCCGTAGCCAATTGGAAGAGGGTAAACGGAGAGTCTAAATGCTGTTGTAGGTACGTCTTGACTGCTTGAAGCCTTTCTACTTCCTGCCGATTCATCCGATACAAAGATGGGGCATGCTCTTCTGCCAATTGTTCCAGTTGAAGCATCAGTAACTCTGTGACCTTTGCTTCAAGAAACATCCGTTTGAAATGCCCTTTTCGCCTGCACTGCATGATGTCTTGAATCAGCGAATGCATAGTAGAGGTGACAGGATAATTGTATGGACGTAAACTCGTGGTTTGCTTGTGAGTGAGGGACAGTCGAAAGGAGCGAAACAATTGATCCTCTTCGGGCAGGAAGCGTTGAAAATACGTCGGAAGTAAGTTGACTTCAAACACCTGAATCCGAGCTCGGGCTGCGTAGAGAGTCTTGCCATGGAAGTGAGAGGCAAAAATGAGGTTATGTTGGTTGGGGTGAAACTCAAATCCCCGCCTGCCTCTGCGTTCCTCTGCTTTGGTGTGTCCGCACAAGGCAAAATGCATCTCGACAGACTCTCCCTCAGCTTCAAAAGCCAATTCTGTCAAGTCCTGCATCCAGAGGTCGCCGTAGCCAATGTGGATGTTTTCCATGAACATTTCCTGATAATGGCCCTTTCCCCCTAGCAGACTTGCGGAATAGGTCCGTTCCGTGATTCCTCCGGTATCGGTAGATCGAAACAAGTTTGGGTAGTGCTTCTCCAGGAGAATGTCTTGAAGGTCGGAACTCTGGAATCTGACTTTCATGATGTTTTGGGTAGATGTTAATCCGCCTGACGTAGGTAGCCAACGCACGGAAGTCGTATACTTGCAATATAAGATTTAGCCTTGGCTAAGAAAAGTATAAGACATTCCTAAAAAATACCCTATTCCCTTTTTGCTATG
>JBCCCJ010000630.1:0-4439 GCA_039033615.1 Bacteroidota bacterium | reverse complement strand
GCGCCGGACCGAGGGGGGCAGTTTTTGAAGAAAACGGGGGGAATCCTGATTCTTGTCGAGTGAAAATCCCGCATCTCTCTTCCCGCTTCCCGCTTCCCTCAATCAAATTTGAATTCGGCAGTGGATTGGGCGAACTTCGTCCTTCCATCTTCGAGGCTGTTTGGATTCCTACATTTCGGCCCAAACTTGATCTTTTTAGAACCTGTCGGCGTCAATTCCCCTCGAAATAGCCCGCTATTCCTCGAAAAATTTCCTTACCAGAACCTCAAAATCTTGCGTTTGTACACGAAATTCCAAAACCCAAACAGCCTCTTAGCCGATTGATGTATGCTCCCACTCACCGCACTTCGTGCCAAATTAGAGGAGGCAGGTATTCATGCCTACTTCTTGCCCAACAGTGATCCTCACCAAAGTGAATATCCTGCACCTCACTGGCGACTGATGCCCTGGCTGACGGGTTTTACTGGTTCTGCGGGCAATGTCTTGTTCACCCAGGATTTTGCGGGGGTATGGACGGACTCCCGCTACTTTTTGCAGGCGGATGCGGAACTGAATCCCATGGGGTTTGAGTTGATGAAACTGATGGTGCCGCATACCCCGGAGTTTTTGAATTGGATGAAGGAGAACTTACCAGTCGGCAGTACGCTTGCGTTGGATGGCAGTTTGGTTTCTCTCAGCCGGATTCGTTCGTTTGAGAAACACCTCTCCGCAAAGAACATCCAGATTCAAGACGTGGGAGACTGGGTGTCTGACTGCTGGCCAGAGCGGCCAGAATTGCCGATGGCACCGCTGAAGGATCACCCAGTCAAGTTCGCAGGAAAGTCCAGGGAGGACAAACTGATGGCGCTTCGGGAGCAAATGAAAGCAACAGGAGCCACCCATCACCTGCTGACTTCCTTGGATGAATGGGCATGGTTGCTCAATGTTCGGGGCTCCGATGTGGCCTACAATCCGGTAGCCGTGGGCTATGTGTTGGTGAGCGAAGAAACTGCGACCTTATTCATCCAACCGGAAAAGGTTTCCCCCCAATTAGCCAAGATCTTGGAGGAGGCTGGCGTCAGCATTGATCCATATGAAGCAGTCGGTGAAGCACTAGCAGCCTTGCCCAAAGAAGCAGTACTTCGCTTTGATCCCGCTCGAATCTCTTGGCAGTTGAGTCAGCAGATTTCGGGAGATTGTCAACCGCAGGAAGGGGAACATTTCACCACCCTATCAAAGGCCCAAAAAAATGAAGTCGAGCAACAGCACATCCGCTCAGTCATGGTCAAGGACGGCATCGCCATGGTCCGTTTTCTTCGCTGGCTGGAAAAACGGGTACCAGCAGGTGGCTTGACGGAACATGAAGTAGGCAAACAGATTCATCGCTTTCGGTTTGAGCAGGAGAGATATGTGGGGCACAGCTTCTCGCCCATCGTTGGGTACCGGGGGAATGGGGCCATTGTGCATTATTCCGCGAAAGAAGGAGATTGTGCGGAACTTCAGCCTGGTGGGATGCTCTTGGTCGATTCTGGTGGTCAATACGAGGACGGGACGACCGACATCACCCGTACCATTGCGTTGGGATCACCGACGGAAGCGGAACGTCGGGATTTCACCCTGGTGCTGAAAGGTCATATCGCGCTGGCAATGGCTGCTTTCCCCGAAGGAACGGCGGGCTATCAATTGGAGGCCTTTGCCCGGATGCCCCTGTGGCAGCACGGCATGACCTACGGCCACGGAACTGGTCACGGCGTTGGATTTTACCTGAATGTACACGAAGGCCCGCAAAGTTTTGGTCGTGCCGCGAGTGGTAAAAGCGCCGTAGCTTTGGCTCCCGGCATGCTTACCTCCAACGAACCCGGCCTCTATCACGAGGGAAAATATGGCATTCGGATTGAAAACCTGATGCTATGCGTCCCCTATACCGAAAACGAAGCCTACGGCAAATTCCTGGCTCTGGAGACGGTGACGCTCTGTCCGATTGATCAGCAATTGATCGACCCCGCCATGCTCACCTTCGAAGAGAAAGAGTGGCTGAATCAGTACCACCAATTGGTCCTGCTGCGTTTATCGCCGTTTCTGCTAGCGGAGGAACAAGCCTGGCTCCAACAGCAATGCAGCCCGATTCGATGAAAAGGCTTCCTTCTTCTCCGAGACGGTTGCATTCCGCAGCATTATTCCTTTGTTTCGTTTGATCAAGTGAAGTCTCGACTCATTGACTAGTTTTTTTTACCATACCGGCCGCTATTTCCTCCTCTTGGGCAGCATGTTCAAGTCGATGGAGAAACCGAGCATTTATTACCGTTTGACCCTCAGTGAGACGGTATCCTTCATCAGCGGCAGTATGGTGATCATTGTGGTCATCTCCACCTTCATCGGGGCCGTGACCACTCTCCAAACTGGCTATCAGTTGGTGAGTAGCCTGGTCCCGCGTTCCATCATCGGGACGATTGTTTCCACCACTACCCTACTAGAGCTATCCCCCACGGTGGTAACCTTCATTCTGGCTGGACGAATCGGTTCCAAGATCGCTTCTGAAATTGGCACGATGCGCGTTACCGAGCAGATCGACGCCCTGGAGGTCATGGGGATCAATTCCAGCGCGTATTTGATTTTTCCTAAGGTCATTGCTGGATTGATTGCCTTGCCGACGCTGGTAACCATTTCGGCTTTTCTCGCTCATTTGGGCGGCATTCTTGCAGGAGACTTATCGGGAGCCGTCACAGCCTACGAATTTACCCTTGGGCTCCAGAATTATTACGATCCCCATCAGGTAGTAGTGATGTATGTCAAGGCCTTCTCCTTTGGCTTTCTCATCACCACGGTATCAGCCTATCAAGGCTACTTCACCAAAGGGGGCGCACTAGAGGTAGGCGCTTCCAGCACCAAAGCCGTGGTGTTCAGTTGCTTGTCTATGGTGGTCGCGGATTACCTGATTGCGCAGTTGATGCTGTAGGCAGGAGGCGGGAATGTATGTTTTCAAGGCGAATTCCCACAGAACAAGGATCAACGAGGGTAAAATTCGTGCTTTCGTGGCTGGATAAAGGAGGCCTTCTTCATCAGATTTGGCTAGAATAGGAGAAAGGCAACAAAAAAGCGACCACCCTTTCAGATGGCCGCTGGATCTTATATGCGATCAGCAATCCTGGTTTATTCTTCCAGCATCACGGTGCGTTCTACGACGTTGAAGGGTCCGGGAACCGGATTGTTTTCCGCATCTAGCAGCTCCAACTTAAAGGTAGCTTCTCCTTTGGGCAGGCCTTCTACTACGTAAGGCACCCATTGAGTCAGCAAAAACTTCTCGCCATTGATGGTCGCGCGAACTTTGTAGCCATCCGGCGCGAGGTCAGCGTTCAGCAAGAAGAAATCCAGCAACAGGTTTTCGGTATCTGCCCCTTTGTAGGTCCCCTTGGGGCGGCTGTAAAAGAGGTGGGGAGCACTGAAGTCCGCCTGTTCTACTTCTCCTTCTCCGGTTTGGATTTGGGTAAGGACAAAAGACGCTGGATCAGCGAGGTTTTTCACACTCTCATGGTACGAACGAGACAAGAAAGCCAATACCACATGGTTGCCAGGTTCCGCCAATTTGTCGGTGGCAAAGGCTGGATCGTAGTGGGCGGAATATGGCCCATTGTCCACGATGAAGTGGATGTGCTGGCCTTTGCCGGAATTGGCCAGTTCCAAGGGAGCATCTGTCTGCGCGCCCAATTCATAGCCTGCCACTGCAAACTCGAAATTGTGAGCAGAATCTCCGGCAGACTCCGAAACCAGACTGAGGCTGGCCTCTGGGAATTCAGGAGAGCCTTCCAGAGGGCTGACAGTGATGTTGGGAAGTTCGATTGCTTCCGCCTCTGTATCTGTTTGTTGGGGACCACCCCCACATGCAGTCAACCACAGGGTCGCCGCAGATAAGGCCATCGCCAACAGAAATTGATTCAATGTTTTGGAATAAAGCATAGTAAGTATGATCTGAATACTAGGAAGGTAAGAGTATTTGCATCAAAGGTAGCAAAGCCCCTGCCAAAGAAAAAGCCTTCTCCGGGAGGAGAAGGCTACGTTCATGGAAAATGTATACGAGATACCGGTTGATACAAGAGAATGAATGTCTGGGCAATAGGGGGAGGACTACTTTGAAAGGGCAATGGGCAAGTTGGGCATCAGTTGGCGCGGGGTTGGGCTTGGCAATAGGCCAATTGGTCAGACCAGGAAAGCATGCATCGCTGAACCTGAACTTGTAGCGCGCCGCTCACGACATGGGAAGCGTCGATAAGGGTTGTTGTGGGCATCTCTGCTTGGGTTTGGACCTCTAGTGGTGCGTGATAGCGCCGACTGGCTTGGTACGATCGACGAGGATTGACCTGCCAGGACCTGAACCATGATGTAGAAAACGTTTCCATGAACTAAGTTTGGGTGTGTTGCCAGACTATATCGTCGAGAAACCGATGCTCCTCGCCGTCGGCGCT
>JBCCCJ010000629.1:0-4440 GCA_039033615.1 Bacteroidota bacterium | reverse complement strand
TTTTTCATCGCCGGGTGAAAGAGCGGGGCGTGCAGAAAGCAGATGTTGGCGCGCTCCATTTGCTTCAGGATGGCTCCTCGCTCATTGGTGAAGCTGCCGCCGAAGTATTCGATCACGTTCGAAGAACCAGATACGGAAGAGACGCCATAGTTGCCATGCTTGGCGACAGGTACGCCCGCCCCAGCGGTGATGAAGGAGGCCAGGGTCGAGACATTGAAGGTATCTTTGCCATCTCCGCCCGTTCCGCAGAGGTCGATGGGATCAAAGTCTGATAAATCCATCGGGATGCACAATTCCAGCATGGCTTCCCGAAAGCCGGCCAATTCCTCCACGGTGATGCCGCGCATGAGATACACCGTCAGAAAAGCCGCCACCTGACTGTTGTTGTATTGACCTCCCTTGGCAATGTTGGTGAGGATTTCTTTGGCCTCAGCATGGAAGAGGGTATTGTGATCGAAGAGGTGGTTAAGGATGTCTTTCATCGAATCAGAGGTTGAGCGGGTGGGTTTGGGCGAAAGGGGCAGCTCCAGCCAATTTTGGAGCAGTCGCTGCCCGTGATCCGTGATGACGGACTCCGGGTGGAACTGCACCCCATAGACGCTGTGTTCCTGGTGCCGAATGGCCATGATTTCGCCCGCTTCATCGGTCGCCAGGACTTTCAACTGACCGTTGATCGAGTCAGGTTTGACCGCCCAAGAATGATAACGCCCGATCTCAAAGGAGGTGGGGACACCCTGAAATAACGGGTCTTCTTCTCCCACAACTTCCACCCCGGTTGCTACCCCATGTAGCACGTCCCGTAGGTTGTACAATTCGGCACCATAGCATTCAGCGATGCCCTGATGCCCCAGGCAAACTCCCAGAATGTGTTTTTTTTCTCCGTACTGTTGAAGGAGTGCAGACATGATCCCAGCCTCAGAAGGGATGCCAGGCCCCGGAGAAAGCAGGATTTTGTCGTAGGCATCTACCGCTTCCAGGCTGATCTGATCGTTGCGAAAGATGTCCATCTGATCTCCATACCCCAATTCCCGGATGATGTGCACCAGGTTGTAGGTAAAGGAATCATAATTATCCAGGACCAGAATTTTCATGAAATCTTGAGATTATATTTTGATTGATTTTTTCTGTTTGATGATAGGGCACAGAATCTTGAGCTTCTCCCTTATGAGCCACAAAAGATCTCTCCTATCGTCGAGATGACAGCCGTTTGGCGATACAAGAACTCTTGCTGGAAGGAATTCCCGCCTCCCGTCTCTCTACTTCCCAATGCCCTCCGCAATTTCCAAGGCTCTCCGCAGAGCTGCCAACTTATTGTGGACTTCTTGCAACTCACTTTCCGGCACCGATTTAGAAACAATGCCTGCCCCTGCCTGGAAAAACAGCCGATTGTTTTTGCTCAAAAAGGACCGAATCATGATGGCCTGATTGAAGGTGCCATCAAAGCCCAGATAGCCGATGCTGCCCCCATAAAAGCCCCGATTTTGGTTCTCGTATTGCTCGATCAATTGCATGGCCCGATGCTTGGGAGCACCGGATAGAGTGCCTGCCGGAAAGGTGTCCGCCACCAATTGAAGGGAGGAAACGTCAGGCCGAATGTTGGCGGTTACTTTGGAGACGAGGTGAATGACGTGGGAGAAATACTGAATCTCTTTGTAGGTGTCCACCTGCACCTCGGTCCCATTGCGGCTGAGGTCATTGCGAGCGAGGTCCACCAGCATCACGTGCTCGGAATTCTCCTTGGGATCATCGAATAATTGCCTGGCTAGGCGAGAATCTTCTTCATCATTCCCCGTCCGCCGAAAGGTTCCTGCGATGGGGTGGATGGTCGCTTTCCCCTCTGAAATCACGAGTTGGGCTTCCGGGGAAGAACCCATGATTTTGAAATCCCCATAATCACAGTAAAAAAGATAAGGGGAAGGATTCACCGAACGGAGTGCCCGATATACATTGAATTCGTCCCCCACAAACGACTGCTGGAATTGACGAGACAGCACGATCTGAAACACATCTCCTACCTGACAGTGTTCTTGTCCTTTCGCCACAATGTCCAGGAATTCTGCATCCGTCAGATTGGTACTTTCTTCCCCCACTGGCGAAAAAGTGAATTTGGGAACTGCCTGATGATTCAGGAGACGCTCAATATGATCCAGTTGAGAAGTGGTTTCTCCATACGTATGCTCAAATAGATACAGCTCATTGTTGAAATGATTGATCACAATCATGTAGCGGTACGCCTGGTAGAGCATATCGGGAATCGAGCGCTCCCCATCGGCATAGGTTCCAATGTCCACGGTTTCATAATGCCGGACCGTATCGTAGCCCTGATAGCCAAATAGCCCGTTGTAGCTGAATTTGAACTCCAATTCTTCCACCACAAAGCTATCCAGGAAGTCCTGCAGGATCTCAGGTAGCTCATGGGTACCTTTGAGTTGGCGCTCTTCTTCGCTCCCATCTGGAAATTGGAGCTGAACCAAACCATTCGCCAATTCGAAGCGGGCAATGGGATCGAAGCAGATGAAAGAATAGGTGTTGTCATTGCCGTGGTAATCGGAGCTTTCGAGCAGAATGGTGTTGGCAAACTGATCGCGCAGCCGCAGGTAGAGGCTTACCGGCGTTACGGTATCGGCCAGTAGGCGGCGGTATTTCGTGCGAAGGGGGAAGCGTTTCATATCAACAGGAAGCTTACAGTCGGAAAAATGGGGCAATAAAAAACGGGCTTATCATCTCGTAGAGGATAAGCCCGTGGGGAATATGTCTGCTTGCAAATGTGCAATTCCTGGCTATCAACTACGATCAGAGATCGAGCTGTGCCACCACCAAGAAGTTACAGATTGAAAAGAAAGATTCATTTGATTGATGAATTTGGAGGCAAATATAGAAGGCCAAAGGAATGAGCGCAAGTAAAGGGGAAAATTCTTTGGAAAAAATTATTCCTCCTCCTTCATCGCTACCCGGCGAAGTACGAGGTCTTCTTCGTGTTTGTTGACGATGTACTCGAAAAAGTTGCGAACGGCATCGTATTCTTCTGGCAAAAAGATGGTTTTGTTGAGATAGATCGTGCTGGAAATATGAATGATGGAATCCATGGAAATGACGTTGTAGGTAAAAGATCCCCCTTGATTGGGCAGGACGACCCGGATGGGTTCGGGAATTTGAGCCAATTCAAAGCCTTTGGGTAAGCGGAGTCCCAACATATGCGCCTCCCGCAAGGGGAAGGTCAGGTCCATGGGGGTGGTTCGGCGGATTTCCGGAAAAGGGTTTTGGGTTACCTGCTTGGTCATCAACGGATTGACAAAAATGACGTCGCCAGCATTCTGGACGAAATCGTCGGTTCGCAGATCAACCGAAAAGATCAGGGGTTCTTCTGGTTGTTGGGGTTGATTCACGGCTGGATTGACCAATTCGACCTGATTTAGGCCAGACAGGACATGTTGGCGGAGATATTGTTCTTCGTTGCCTGCTTCTTGAAGGCGTTCTTTTTCCAGTACTGCACTATAGGCGTGATTGGAGACCAGCATTTTTCCTGAAAGCTGCCCGCCTTCGTTTAGGCTGAAGCGACTGTAGGTATGCCGAATGAGCCGATTTTGAGAGCGAAGGGGAACCCAGCGCCCACCTTGCTGATCCAACAAATAGCCCGATTGAGTCAGATCCACTTCAGGAAGAATGCCCAACTGTCGAACATCACTCAACCCATCCAACAGCACTTCAATCCCTTGAATTCGTACCGAAACCAGGATGTGATTGAATTGATTGAGAGAAGAGGCGTAGGTACGCACCAAGCCATTGTCCACCGTGCTGATCAGGACCGGAGCAGCCTGTAAACCGGCATTGCGGAGGAGGTGAAGCAGGAGCAAATTGATTTCCGTCCCATTTCCCCCTCGGTTTTGCAACACTTTGTCCAGGCGCTTGCTATTCAGGGCATAGGTCTCGTTCCATTTCATTTCGTCCTGCACCCAATAATAGATGCTGCGAACCTTGGCCGCCTGACCTCGTTCATTGCCCACCAAACGATTGGCCAATTGCTGGACTTCTCGTTTATGCGCTTTCAGCTTTCTGGAACCAAAGCGTTTCTGGGTACGATCATTAAGATCCTCCCAGCTATCAAATAAATTGGTGTTGTTGCTCAGGGTCGTCCGGCTTTCCTGCAATTCAAACCAAACAGAGGGGATATAATCTTGCTTCAGCGGACTGAAATTTTCTTCTTTGATCGGAGGAAGACTGTCAATGACAAAGATTTCATATCGCCCAAAACTCCCCAAAAAGCTTCCTTCCAGCACGTTCAATTGTGCCTGCCCAGAGAAAGGCAAAGCCCGGGAAATGGGGCTTTGGTTCATTTGAGCCTGATTGGAATAATCCTTGCCGATTCGATGCAAGCGACGAACATCTCCCCCGAGGAGAATTTTGTAGGTGTACGACAAGGGGATGTAGGCGTGCAATTCA
>JBCCCJ010000628.1:0-4440 GCA_039033615.1 Bacteroidota bacterium | reverse complement strand
GTTCTGCAGGTTGACAAGCAAGCAAGCTTCCCACAAGCAGAGCAGTCAAATAGAGATACAGACATCGGTGGTTTTCCATGTGCACCAGATGATAGCAGTTCATCTGCTGCCAAAGGTAGCAAAAAGCCCCTTATCTGACCAAGGTGATGCTGCCTACCTTACGGATGTTTTGCGCTTGATATCCCACCCCGGTAGCCACAAACATATACACCCCTTCTGGCGCGGGTTCTCCATCTGGCAGAAATCCCTGCCAGGCTTGATCTGGTGATCGGGTCTTGTACACCAGTTTTCCCCAGCGATTATAAACCCGCATTTCAAAGGCTGTGAGGTAATTCCCCGCTATCACAAAGGCATCATTCACGCCGTCTCCATTGGGACTGAAGGCATTCGCTCCATAAATCACCGGATCCAGCATTACACAGGCCTCGTTGGAATAACTGAAGGTCTCATTTCCGCCTGATTCCCAAGCGGTGATGCGATAGCACAGGCTCCCTTGTATTAGGTCGGTGTCTTTATCTATGTACTGGTTCGCCTCTCCCGAAATTTCCGCCACCAAAGCGAAAGATTCAGTATCCTCGTTGTACACCTCAATGGTATAGGCTCCTACCCCTTGCTCCCAGCCTTCGTAGGGATTCCATTGGAGTTGAGCAACCCCATTTTGCCTCAGAGCCTGTAGCACGACATTATTACCGGTACGGCCCATGGGGGTCAAGTCTCCACAGCTGTCTTGGACAAAGGCCCGGTACACATACTGCTGTTGGCTCAGTTCAGCATCAGGATCCTGGAATTTAAGCCCGGATGTGGATACGGCTTCCCGATACACTTCCCCAAATCCGTTTCCAGAATTCCTTTCCACCAACAATTCATGGGCCGCTTCGACTACGGGCATTTCCCACTCAACGGTAAGGAATTGATTGCCTTCGACACTCACTCGACGCATGTGGGTGGGCTGATCTGGAGTCAGGTGAATGGGGCTGGCGAAGGTGGTGTCAGACCATGATTGCTTGCCCGGTCCTCCTACAGCAAGGATTCGATAGCTGTAGGTATCATAACAAAACAAATTGGAGTCTATGTATTCCCTTGCGTCTCCGGGAAGCGTTGCTAGTAATGTCTGATTGGTCGTCCCATAGTCTGCTACCCGATACAGCAGGTAGCGATCTATGGTTTCCCATCCCTCATACGGGCTCCAATTCAGAATCACGGCTTCCTCCTCAGACTGTTGTTGCAAATTGATGGTGCAGTGGGTATCACTTTCGGTCAATAGATGGGCCGTACCGCAATGGTTCACCACCACGATTCGATAGCAATACACCCGGGATTCAGTGGTTAGGTTCTGATCCGTGAAGGAACTCGAAGTCTGATCTTCCAGGCGGGCAATCCAGTCGTAGCTGCTGCCATTCTCCGAACGGTAGATTTCATACCAACCAAAATCTTCCCCCGAATAAGGGACAAAGGAGAGTTCAACAGACTGGGCATTGTTCACACTCACCCAATTCATGCTCACCGGGGCAGGAGCAGTATCTGGCAATACTTCAATGAATTGAGGTTGCAACAAGGAATCTACACAGCCTTCTTCGTCGGTCACAGTCAGTTGAACGTCGTACCATCCACTGCTCAGATACCGATGTTCAGGATGTTGGTCCAGCAGGCTATCTCCATCCCCAAAGGTCCAGTTCCAGGCAATCAATGGCAGATCACTCTGACTGTTGTCTTGGAAGGAAACGCTTTCTCCGGGACAAATGATCAGCGGATCGGCAGAGAAAGCAGGGAAAGGTGGTCGCAGGTCAATGAGATCAGTCCGCGTCAGGGAATTGACACAACCGTTGCTATCGGTCAAAGTCAGACTCACGGTGTAGAGCCCATCTTGCTCATAGGTATGGGTCAAAGCAGCCAGGCTATCCGTACCTCCATCTCCCAAGTCCCACAGATATTGGGTGATCCCGAGGGTGTCCAATGCCTGAAAAGCAATCGGTTTGGGGGCACATCCGGCGGAATCTGGCACGATGAAGGCAGGATTGGGCAAGCCCCAGGCTTCCACATTCATGCTATCCCGACCGATACATCCATGCTCATCCCAACCCGTCAAGATGACCTGATAGATGCCAGCCGCTGAAAAAACAGGCGCAGTAACAGTACCTGGAATCGAATCTCCCACGCCCTCCACTTGCCAACTCCATTGAGCCATGCTAGCCGGATGCCCCGGCGCAGAAGCTTGCAGACTTGGCACAAAACTGATGCAGCCAGTCGAATCGGAAGCTAGAATGTGAGGCTCAGGCTTGGGAAGGATGCGAATGAACTCTGGTATCAGCAAAGTATCTGAACAGCCATTGGCATCGGTGGTGAGGAGCTGAACATCATACGTGCCTACCTCGGTGTAGGTATGTTGAGGTTGCTGGTCGCTGGCGGTATCCCCGTCGCCAAAGGACCATTCCCAGCTCACAATCGTGGCTTCTGCTACCGTCAGATCCAAAAAATCTACCGTCCCAGACTCACACCAAACGGTCTGATTGGCCTCAAACTGGGTAGCAGGAGGCGTGAAAATTTCGATGGTATCTTCTGAAATGTGGTATACTTCGCAGCCCAGGGTATCCTGAATGACCAGGGTCGGAAGGAAGGAGCCAGCATTGGGATATACGTGTTGAATTTGTTGCCCCTGATCGGTAGAGCCATCGCCAAATAGCCAAGTATAGTCCAGGGGTTGGTTGGCATTGGCTTCAAAGGAAACGAGTGTACCTGGACAACCTGCTCCAGGATCGAAGGTAAAGGTAGCCGTGGGCCCTTCGATTTCGATCACTTGATCCATGGTGAGGGTATCGCTACAGCCACCGTCGCTACTCACGATCAGCTGGACCGTATAGATGCCCGGTAGTGTGTAGATATGGGTGGGATGGAATTCATTTGAGGTAGCCCCATTCCCAAAATCCCAGTGATAGCTAACCCCTTGATGCGGGAAACTGGTATCAGCCACAAAATTGACCGCTAATGGTGGACAAGCAGCATAAGTTGAATCTAGGGTAAAGTTGGCGGACAGTTCACTGATCTGGACAAATTGGGGGTAAGAGAGGCTGCTATCACAACCGTTGACATCCGTAACTGTCAGCTCAATGTCGTAAAAACCAGTTTGCGCATAGCTGTGAGTAGGATTTGCCAGGGTAGCGGTGTTTCCGTCGCCAAAGTCCCAGAGGTAACTCAAGCCTACCCCATCAGATTGGCTGACAAAAATCAACTCATCTGAGGGACATTGGATGCGGGGAGAGACCGTAAATGCTGGCTCTGGACGACTAGCCAAAATGGCATCTGCACGAGTGATAGAGTCTCTACATCCGTCGATGTCCACGACGGTGAGTTGGATGTCAAATGTTCCTATGCTATCGAAGATGTGAGTAGGATGTTGGAGGGTAGAAATGCCCCCATCCCCAAAATCCCACAACCAATCGACAAGGTACCCAGTCCCAGATGACTGATCCGAAAATACCGATACATACGGGGCACAGCCACCCGGATCTTGAATGTATAAATCTGCAAAGACCCCCAATCCCTTGACTTCCAGGGAAAAAGTATCCTGACACCTCAGATCATTTTCGATGATCAAAGAAGGGAAATAAGACCCAGTATCTACATACCCAAAAGTGGGCTCCCAGGCGGAAGGCTTGACTCCTTTCCCATCATCCCACCACCATTTGGTCGCATTCAAGGATTGATTGGTGATCCCCATGTTGAACGGGACACAACTCCGATTGGTGTCCGGCACAAAATCCGCTACTACTCGCTGAACTTCGATATAATCGAAAGCAGTTACTACACAGCCCGTACTTAGGTTAGAGACAGTCAGGCCTACCTCCTGGGTGCCCTCGGAAGTCAAGAGGTGGGAGAAACTCTGCGAATTAGAGGCAGGGATCCCATTCACCGTCCAAAAACGGGTATCTGCTCCTATCGAATAATCCTGAATCAGCACCTCACCGGGGACCTCACATACTTTGCGATCACTGAGGCCGATGATGGGGAGCGGGGCCAAAATTTCAATCGCATTTGCCAAGTACGCAGTATCTAAACAGCCCCGATCTGAAGCGACCAACATCACATCCATCATTCCCAAGGCCGCAAATCCATGTTGGGGATGGACACTCATGGCAGTATCTCCATCGCCAAAGTACCAGATATAATCAGTTGCCCCACTACTCTGATTGTTGAACTGAACGAGGGTCAAGGCACAGGATTGATTGGTATCTATGCTAAAAGCTGCGTTTGGGGGTTCCCCTACCGAAATATAATCGGCAAAAGTAGCCGTATCTCGACACCCCCGATCATTGGTGGCAATCAGCTCCGGCCCTTCGCTTGGGCGTCAATATTGACCATGTGGCAACCCTTCGAAACGCCCGGGGCGGCGTGCACCCTGACCCTGTCCGGGCCGCGGTCGAGGTGGAGCGCGCGGGCGCGGAT
>JBCCCJ010000627.1:0-4443 GCA_039033615.1 Bacteroidota bacterium | reverse complement strand
TAATCGCACCTATTGGAATTGAAACCAGTTAAACAGAAGATCAGCGCCGAGCTGGCCGCGACTCTTAATTGCACCTATTGGAATTGAAACCCTGCATTCAGATTATGTCGAATCCTGATTATCCTCGCTGGCAAATGGTCTGATAGGGGCAATAGCTACAGCGCTTTTCGTCTTCGGTTTGGGTGAAGGGTTCTCGCAAGATCTGCTGGATGAGTTCGCGCAGGAGGGTTTCGAATCGCTCAAGGATTGCCCCCTCGATCGGAGCCCCCTTCCGCATAAACTGTATGCCATCCTTGAGGGTTTTCACTGCATAAAATCCCACCTGTACCTGCGCCTCTGGAAACTGTCGGCGATACAGCCAAGCGTACAAAAAGCCCTGAAAGGCGGCTTTGTATTTGGGATCGGAAAAGCATGTTTCGATGTCTCGCACCCCGATGTCCACCTGTCCGGTCTTATAATCCAGAATCCGAACTACGCCTGACTCCGTCAACTGATCCAAGCGATCGAAGGTGCCATTCATATAAAACGCCTCCCCTGCTACTTCCAGGCGAGTGCGATAGGTATGGTCGTCTTCCAAGCTCAGAATTTGAAACAACTCACTCTCCAGATCCTCCTGGAGAATCTGCCGACAAAAGCGCTCAATGACTCCTTTGAGCAAATAGTTCTTCCCGGTCAGTTCCTTACCCCAAGGCAACTGATGTTGGAGAAAGGTAGCTTCGAGGGCCTTGGATAGCTTCCCCGGCAATTGAGCGAGGATCTGGGGTTCCAAGGGGCCTTGGGCCACCAAGGGGCCATACAAGGCCTCCAACGTCTCGTGCAAAATGCTTCCGAAGGTGTTGGCTTCCATGATTTCCTCCACCTCCACCGGCTCCTTGATGTCTGCCACATAGCGAAAATAAAACCGCAAGGGGCAGGTGATGTAGGTCGTCAGAGCAGTTGCGGAAAAAGCACGCTCCCGACCGGGGGTGCCCAGAAATCTTTGTTGGAGTCGTTGGTGAATCGCTGGCTCCTGCGGGATGGTGATCCCGGTAGTCTCAGGCACGCTGATTTGCGGGGAAACGCTAAATTCCTGAGGTGTCAGATTCGGCTGATCCCGAAAGAAATGGCGAATCTGCCGGATGAAGCGACTCACTTCCTGCATGCCGGAGTCGCTATTGCTAGCATTGTTGTAGATCAGATGCACCTCTTCTGCTCGCTGGAGCAAACGATAAAAGTGATAGGCATAGATGGCATCTTTTTCCTGATAGGTCGGGAGCCCAAAACCTCGTCTCAGGTTGTAGGGGATGAAACTATTGCCCGTACTGGTGTCGGGTAAATTCCCTTCATTGGCAGAAAGGATGTACAAATGCTTGAAGTCCAATACCCGCGTTTCCAGAAAACCCATCAACTGTACGCCTACCAGGGGCTCTCCTTCGAATGGAATGCGGAGCTTTTTCAAATGATCCCGAATCAATCGCGTAAAGCCCTGCAGACTCAGGCGAGCTTGATAGTCCGCCAACACTTGCTCCAACTCCAGGCTCCACTGATAAAAGTGGAAAATGTATTCAGTCTCCAATTTGGCTCCCCGACTCTGCGCGTCTTCCAGCAACAAGAGCAAGGTTTGCTTCAGATAGGCCATCAACTGCGAAATATCGACGTGGTGATGGAGGGCGTCTGGAGGAGGAGGCGGCGAAAACAGGTAGGTCAGCAGGGGAGACAGGGATTCTTTCTGAAACATGGATTGCTTCAGGAAAATCAGGTTTTGCTCGCCGATTTGGCGCTGTAGCTTGGCACTGAGCTGGGGATGATGCGATTTGAGGTAAGGATTGTTGAGCAAATCCAGTACCTCTTGATAGGGAAACAGGAGTTCCTTTTCCTGCACCTTGAGGCGGTTCAACATCAACATCAAGGTCAGCAGCAGGTGATAAATCTGGGTCTGCCGCAAGCGGAAGCCCATGGTGACGTTGAGTTGGGTTACCCAAGGGGGCAGGGCGTACAGGGTGGAAAAGAGGAGTTCTTCTTCCGCCAAGACGATGGCGTATTCCTGCATCTCCGATTCTGAGGGCGGCGCGGTCGCTCGCAAGAGATTTCCGAGGTATTGGGCCTGGCCAATTTTCAAGGGCACCCCGCTGATTCGGATGTCTTTTTGCTCCGCTGCCATTCGGTGGGTAATCAGGCGACTGTCCCATTCTTTCCACTTGCCATGATACTCCCGAATGAATTTTCCCGGTTCTTCTCCGGCGATATAGCCTTGCTTATTCTCTGGAAATCGCTGTTCGTCAGGTGGGGTAAAATAGGCGTAATCAACGTCCCAGTACACAATCGCAGCCTCTTCCTTCAAGAGGTGCCCCATGATTCGTTCTTCTGCCGTAGAAAGGGCGTTGAAGCCGATGAAGACGGTTTTGAGAAAGGGAAGTTCTTCCCCAGCCGCTAGTTTTTCTACCCAACTCCGGTAGGCCATCCCATCATAGGCCAGGTTTCGGGAACGAAGGCGATCTCCAAAGGCCTGATAGACATCGAAGAGAATCTGCCAGATTTTCAAAAACCGCTGCTGCATCTCCCCCGGTTCTTCTTTCCCTCCCCGCAGGCTTTGCCAAAAGGTCCGCACTGCCTTCAGGTTTTCTTCTTCCAGGGTAAAGAAGTCATCTATTTCTTTCAGCTCTTTGATGTTGGTGAACAGTTGACGAGCATCTACCAGATATTTGTCGAGTTCATCAAAATCCTTCAGTAACATTTCTCCCCAGGCCGAAAACTGTTCGAAACTTTCCCCGAAATTGGGGTCGTCCTGCCGCATTCGAGCCAGGTACACCTGATGGAGTTCGAAGACCAGGGGCAAGGCATCGGGGAAACGTGCCGGGGTCAACTCCCGCAACAGATCCTGAATGGAGACCATTTTCGGGGCCCAGATGGTCCGACCGTAAGCCTGGGCCAGGGCCTGACGCAAGAATAGCACCGCCCTTCGCGAGGGGACAACCAAGCACAATTCGGAAATGCGAGGACCAAATTCTTCTTTCAACTGAAGAACCAATTGCTCCAGAAATGTCATGGGGGAAAGGTAAGGCTTTTTTGTCAGTCTCGCAGGTGTCGGAAACTTCCATTCCGCTGTTTTTGATAGCGAAAGTGCCCATAGGTCAGGATCTCGCCTTTTTTCATTTGGTGCAACTTGGTAAATTCTCGTTCGAAGGTATGAATGGAGCCGTTGGTCATTGCGGCCAGGGTCAGATAATGCGGATGAATCCACCGATTTTCCTGGGGGGTATCTCTGGCTCCGAGGCCGACTTGCTGTTCCACCCCATTGCGAAACAGGATGATCCGAACCGGAACCTTCAATAAGGGCAGCAGGCGAATGTCGCGAATGGAACTGTTCCGATCAGGAATCAGGATGACTTCCTGATAGCTTGGTAAGCTTTTGCTAGCCCGCAGCAGCGCTTCTAGGTCATTTTCTGCCGGATCACCGCCCAATCCATTCTTCATCACTTCCCCCATCAAGGAAATGACTGCTTCCAGATCGGTCGGCTCTATGTGATAAATCCCCCCGGTTTTGCCGATTCGTTTGAGGTGATGAGATTTCCAATTGCCATCATTGAAGAGGACCAAATGCTGGATCCCCGTGCTCGCCAACTGCTTTCGGTGCCAATTCATCAAGGCCGCTCCATTGTCATACATACTCGCGGTCCAATCCATGACCACCAACTTTTGTTGCCATTCTGGATGGGTTTCCAGCACTTGATAGATGGTGGAATCCTTGAGGGGACCCTGGAAAATTTGGCGCACCACGGACTTCAACTCAGGATAGGCTTCTCGAAGGCTGTCTAGCTCTTTCCCTGGTGGCTGAGGGCGTAGAAACAAGACCAAGCCATGAAAAAACTCCTCCGCCTCTGGCTCGGTTTTGCACTCCGTTTGGAGCACGTATCGCCACCGCAGCGAACGGTTTGGGGCAAATAGGGTAGAATCCAGCGCATAAAGGGCTCGCAACCGATGTTCTAGCAACCATCCATAATTGGTGCGCCAAGTCTGGAAGTCTTCTGGATATTTGGTGAAGACCAGGTCTACCCCCACGACTTCATACCCCTGCCCCAGCAACCATGCCTCTGGATTTTGAATGATCGGACTTGCATACGGAAAACGAAGGCTGATATGCCCCCCCGTGCCAAGCATCCGAGACTCGGTCAAGCGCGTCGGATAGACGAGCGTTTCGCGAATTTCTACGGAATCAGGCAAGCGAAATTCGGCCATCAATGGCGAGCAGATCATACTCGCCGACAGCAGAATCAAGCAGATGGAAAGGTACCTATACATACTGGCTAGCTATGCACCATAACGCTCAGCCAAGAAATGGTTACGATAAAAAAAGCACCAAATTGCTTTGGTGCTCAGGATTAAACTTAGCTGTGAAAAAAGAAATTCTTATCGGGTCAAATCTACCCCGAAGAAATTCCAGCTTGCATCCGTTGGATTGGATCC
>JBCCCJ010000626.1:0-4449 GCA_039033615.1 Bacteroidota bacterium | reverse complement strand
GCGTTGGAAACACGGCAAGGATTGGATCTCTACGGTCAGAGGGAAATTTTTATCTCCTCTCTCATACTCCTAGACATGTTCTGAATACCTTTTCCACTTCTTTCATCCAAGCTTGGTGTCGCCTGCCGCGGGCCATACTTTTTTGTCAGCAAAAAACCGCCGAAGCCCCATGCAACGCCACAAGCCGCCCCAACACCTCGGGCTCAGTTTATTCCGGGGAAACCGGAATGGCCAACCCGCCTTTGGGGTGAAGGCTACGCAAATAATCACGATTCGCCATTTTGTCTAGGAGTATGGGCGTACACCCTTCCAGATGTTGTTGGGGCAGAATTTCCATGCTGACTTTTGAATTAGGAGGAAAGGAAGAATGGTAGGGGAATCAGCTGCGGTCAATTGTAAATGGTTCATTGCGAATACCTTGGCAAATAAATTACCTAATTTTCTTAGGTATTTGGCAAATACATAAGAAAATTAGGTATCATTGCAACAGATTTGATCCATATCGCTGCCTGTTTCATCTGCCATTTGACCTTCCATGACCAAAACCTGCCTGTTCGTTGTCTGTGTCTGCCTGCTATTTCCTCTATCTGCTTTTCCTCAGGGGGAAGATGCCGATTCTCTGCCGGGTCGGATCCAAGGGAAGGTGGTGAATGCAAGCACCCAAACACCGCTAGAACTCGTCAGCATAACCGTTTTTCGGCAGGCAGACAACAGCTTGCTCACCGGAGAGTTGTCTGGCAAGGATGGCGATTTTTCCATCTCACTCCCTTATGGTCGGTATATGGTGGAGGCAAATTTCATTGGTTTGGAAGAACAACGAATCGACTCTATCAAAGTGGATGAAGCACATCCGCAGCTGGATTTGGGAGACATCCAACTGGAGTTCCCGACGGAGTATCTAGAGGAGGTGACCATATCGGGAGATAGGAATCTGGTAGAAATTGCCTTGGATAAGAGAATCTATCGCGTGGGCAAGGATGTAGCCAGCGCTGGAGGGAGTGTGCTGGAGGTGCTGGACAATGTGCCTTCCGTTTCGGCGGAACCGGGAGGAGCAGTGAGTTTGCGTGGCAATCGTGGCGTGCAGATCCTCATAGATGGCAAGCCTTCTGCGCTGGTCAGCAAAGGAAACACTTCTGGTCTGCAAGCATTGTCGGCAGATCTGATTGCACAGATCGAAGTCATCACCAATCCCTCTGCCAAATATGAAGCAGACGGCACCGCTGGCATCATCAACATCGTGTTGAAGAAGGAAAAACAAGCCGGCTTGAGCGGCGCTGCCAACCTGACTTCGGGACATCCTTCCCTCTTCAATTCCTCCTTCAACCTCAATTGGAAGCGAGAGAAATTCAGTCTTTTTGCCGATGCCTCCTTTCGAAATGACATCGTGTACGGGATCGGGTCAGCCCGGCAGGTCGCGCGTTTGGGGGAGGATTCGACGGACATTTTCCTGAGCAATAGCATCTACAACACTGGTGGGCCATCTGCAACGGTTCGCATAGGGGGAGATTGGCAGATCACGAAAAGCCTAAGTTTGACCAGTTCCCTGTTCGCTTTGGAAGGGAGGGAAGAGGTATTTTCAGAAATTACCTATGAGAATTTCCTAAACAGTCTGCTAACCTACCAGGGAGGGAGTAGCAGAATCGAGAATAGAAACACAGAGAGACAAAAAAGAGAATGGTCCGCGACTTTGACCAAGACCTTCCCGAACAGCAAGCAGGAACTCAAGGCAGATTTTCGCTTGCAGAACAATGCGGATGATTCCCAGTCAGATTTCCAGGAAAGTTTTCTGGAGAGGGATGGACAAATCGGGAGTCAGGAGGACTTGCTCCAGCGATCTGCTTTTCAACTCGCAGAACGTCGGTTAATCGCAAAGCTGGACTATACCTTGCCGATGGGGGAGAAGCAACAGCTAGAGATCGGTGGCCAAAGCTCTCTGCGAGCCATTACCAATGGTTATGTTTTCGAGGAGTTGGTGGAAAATGATTGGGTGGTGGCGGAGGACTTCACCAATGCCTTTGCCTATGACGAGGCCATTCACGCGGCCTACGGCCTGTACAAAAATAGCCTGGATGCGTTTTCTTTTCAGCTTGGTCTGCGATCTGAGTATGCCATCATTTCCACCTCCTCCGCCCCAACCTCTCCCAGGCATTCCCTCAATTTTTTCCCCAGCGCTCATCTCTCCTACCAATTGCCCAAAGCGAACAAACTCCAGGCCAGCTATACCCGACGCATCCAGCGACCTCGTTCGATGAGCCTCAATCCCTTCATTGCACTGGATGACAATCGGGCTTTTTTCTCTGGCAATCCGAACCTGATTCCGGAGATCACGGATACCTACGAACTGGGCCACGTCAAAAAATGGAAGAAAGGCTCCATTGGGTCGTTTCTCTTCTATCGCCACACGGTCAATGTCATAGAAGTCATCGTCCGCGAGGCTGAAAATAAGGAAGGCATTCCGATCTTTTTTCGCCAGCCGGAGAATCTGCGCTCCAAAGATGATGTCGGACTGGAATTCAACCTGGCGTACCAGCCGGCTAAGTTTTGGAGCCTCAATAGCGATCTATTTCTGTACCGTGCTGCCATCGACGGTACCAACATCAGCGAGGCAATCGTGGCAGAAACCTATACCGGCTTCGGCAGAATCACCTCCAATCTGACCCTATTTGACAAGCTCAAACTCCAACTTCGCCTGAATTATAGCGCTCCCAGAAATATCGCCCAAGGCCGTCGGAAGGCAATGACCTCCCTCAATCTGGGCCTTTCCAAAAGTTTCCTCAAGGATCGCGGCAAACTCTCCCTCAACGTGGCTGACCTCTTCCAGTCCCGCTACGTCCGCATCGACTTTCACACCGACCAGTTGTCTCGGGAAAATGACTACCGTTGGAGCCGCCGGACGATTCGATTGACGTTGAGTTATCGGTTTAGGGGGTGAAACACACCACTAGACATTTCTTGAATCTCCTTTGAATTCCTTTTGTATAAGCTAGGTATCGCCTGTCCCACACCGCTCGGCGGTATCTTCGACAAGCGGGATTTCGCAAGCTCAACTGACCTCACTTTTCCGCCCCTAACTTCCCGATTCTCGGGACAGGCTGGACGCAGTTTATTCCGAAGAAATCGGAATGCCCCCCCCGCCGTTGTGGTGAAAGCCATGCAAAAAGTCATGATTCACCAGATTGAGCAGAAGTACAATAAGCAGGCTTTATTATTTGCCTCCTGGACAATTTTACCAATCATCCTGTCCATCCTGTCCATCCTGTCCATCCTGTCCATCCTGTCCAGTTCCGGCTATGTTTATCGATGACCTTATTTTTTCTTCTTTGGTCGAAACACCTGGATCACCGCTTCATCACACGCCAAATACGGCCCTTCCATCAGGTCGATGCAATAGGGAACCGCCGGGAACACTGCATCCAGACACTCCCGGATCGACTTCGGCTTGCCGGGGAGATTGATGATCAAACTACTCCCTCTGAGGCCCGCAGTTTGGCGGGAGAGGATGGCCGTAGGCACGTATTTCAGAGATTCCGCCCGCATCAGTTCGCCAAAGCCGGGCATCATGCGATCACATACCGCCTCTGTCGCCTCTGGGGTGACGTCTCGTTTGGCGGGTCCGGTCCCGCCCGTGGTCACCACCAAACAACAAGCTTGTTTGTCTACCATTTCGATGATCGTTTGCTCGATCAGCGCTTGTTCATCTGGGATGACTTGATAGACCTCCTGCCAACTGGACGTCAAATATTCCTTCAGGGTAGCGGTGATGGCTTTTCCGCTCAGGTCTTCATAGACACCCGCACTGGCGCGATCGCTGACGGTGATGATTCCAATGTTGGCTGTGGACATAGGATGGGGTTGGGGAACTGGTTGATTGGTGAGCTAGTTGGGGAACTGGGACGGGGAATCAGGGTTCTAGGAGGACGTATCTATCGAAGGGCAAGTCTGTCATGTCGTGGATGCCCAAGGTCTTTTCAAGATAGTTCCAGATTACGTCCAATACATAGTCATCTGCTTCTAGAAAGCCCTCTCCCACATCTTCCGCCACTTCTCCATCGGTACTGATGAATTTTCTGCTCACTTCTCCATTGTGATAGCGTTCGACATACTGCGTATCAGATGCATCAGAGACAATGAATTGGATGAAATCCCCAGCAGGAGGAATGTGCTGGGCTAGCTGCCCAAAGTTGGGCAATACGATTGAACCTCGTTCTGAAGAATACAGATAGATGTTGTTGTCTTTCCTAAAGTTTACGGTCGCTGTCTCGTAGGCTTGAGAGGTTTCTTTCACATCAGAAAGTTTACAATCAAGCAAATTGGCTAGTTCTGCCTTGGAGCGAATTGGAAAATCAGCTATGTATCCCGTGATATTGAATCCCATAATTGTTTAGATAGTTAGGCATTGTCCGCAAATAAGGTACTGATTTTATATTATCTTTGAGTCTATCTTTTGAG
>JBCCCJ010000625.1:0-4449 GCA_039033615.1 Bacteroidota bacterium | reverse complement strand
GGGAGATGAATCTGTATTTTCTCAAAACGGAGGAAGAATCCCACTATTCTCTGGAAAAGGAAGGAGAAGGGCTGGTGTTGATTCCCTATGACAAAAACCTGAACTGGGATTCTGAAAGTGGGTTGTATCGCTCGCCTAATACCCGGTTTATCGGAGTGTTGACCTACAACATGAGAGAAGCTCCTTCTTTGGCGGCTAAGATTCAAGAAATGAACAAACCCTCGCACAAGCCATTGATCAAGCTGGCTGAATCCTACCATGACCTTGTCTGTGAAACCGGGGAATCCTGCGTGGTATACACCAAACAATATGCCCCCATTTGGTTAGACATCGAGGCTGTCATGGGGGGTGGGATCTATTTCATTGATTCCACTCTCACCACGCGCGTTGGGGTCCAAACCATGGTTTGGAATCCCGTATTTTCAGAACGCTGGGGATTGAAATCGGGCCTCCTGTATCATTATCGCTTCGAAGGGGAGGGCCAAAGAAGGGGGTTTTCCATTCCCTTTCATATCCAATACCTCCCTCGAATGTCCAGAAAAGTCGTGCCAAGGGTTGCGGCTGGAGTTCAATGGGCCATTGATGGGTTCTTTGGAGGAGATGGCGGACATATTTTCTCTGTGGAAGGGGGGGCGCAAATGAGACTGACCAATTCTTGGGCTGCGTTTTCTCAGGCCAGCATTGAGGTGATGCCTGGTTCTTTCGGGATATATAACGGTCGTCAATTGACGAGGCCGACGTTTCTCTCCCTCCTGTTTGGGCTGAGTTATCGCGTCAAATAAACTTGATGGATTGCCCCTCTGTTTGAGAATGTCTGGCTAGAACGGAAGCGAAC
This sequence comes from Bacteroidota bacterium, assembly GCA_039033615.1. Classification (GTDB taxonomy): domain Bacteria; phylum Bacteroidota; class Bacteroidia; order J057; family J057; genus JBCCCJ01. The sequence continues at coordinate 3,614 of JBCCCJ010000625.1, read as the reverse complement.
TTGGTTTCTTCCTACCTTCTCTTGATCTTGCCAGCAATTGATGAAACGCCAGGATGAAACGTGCCCTGATCTTCATTGGAATTGTGGTAGTGGTGATTGTCGGTTTGGGAATTGCGGCCCAGCAGATTTCTGACTCGATCATTTCCCAATTCACGAATATCACAGGCCGCCTGGACGCTAGCGTCAAGCAAGAAGAGGATGCGATAGATGAGCAGTACGAAGCCTTGCTGCGCGCGCTGGATCAACGGAGAACTACGCATCCGGAATTGGTCGCGATCGTGGGAGATTCATTGGAGCAACTGTATGTGAGACACCAGCAGATGTTGAGTGAGTTGGATCACCACTTCACGCACATTCGAGACAACATCATTCAGCTTGATCCTGAAACGGGAAACCGGAAATACCCCACGGAAACCGAAGCCAACGCTCGCTACTGGCTGGGAACCAAGCTCGGTTCAGGTCCAGGTAGGGGCAGCGGGGCCGCCCGTCAATTGCGGGACCATTGGAATGCCGTCTCCCATCACATCAACCACACCAATGCCCAGATCGCGCAGCAGATTCACTGGGACGCTTGGCATCAGGCCGATACCCTGGAGGATCAGGTGCTGCGGTCCGACTCCATCAGTTGGGAGCGGTATACCTTTCTAGGGCCAGCCGTAGCCAATCTCGCCACCCTCGAAGTCATGAAACTCGACCAGCAAGCGCGATTTATGGCGGAGTTGGAGTTTTTCTTGGAAGTGCTGGTGTTTGAGATGTGAGGGAGCGTGGGGCTACACACATCCATCTTATCCCAAGGTAAGTCAGATCCTGTCCCTGGCTTGGAAGGCCATTGTCCAGTTCAAGGGAGTAGCAGTAGCCATTCTCGTCATCCTGGCTGGAAGTGCTAAGATCTTAGAGGGTGCTCACTTGCGTGATTTCATGGATGGACCTCCGTTTTCCCTAAAAAATCAGCTTTTCCTTTCCTAACGCAGAATTTGACCAAAATTCTGCTACCTTTGCCCGCCTGAAACGCTTCGCATGCCCCACTTTTGGGCCGATACGGGGCCATATACTACCTACTTTCCACTCGCCATTTGTTTGTTTTTTCTCGGGATTCAATCATCCCGTTGCTATCTATTGACCATTTTTGATGAAAAAGTACCTCAATCTATTTGATCTTTCTCAGCGAGTAGATTACAAAATAGAGATTCTTTCCGGCCTCACGGTTGCCTTGGCCTTGATTCCAGAAGCAGTAGCCTTTGCCTTGATCGCCGGACTGTCTCCATTGACAGGTTTGTATGCGGCCTTTATGATGGGACTGGTAACTTCCATCCTTGGCGGACGACCAGGCATGATCTCCGGGGCTACTGGTGCCGTAGCGGTGGTCATTGCGGCTTTGGCGCTTTCTCACGGGCCGGAATATATTTTCGCTACGGTGATTCTCGCCGGGCTGATTCAGATGACTGCGGGCTTCCTCAAATTAGGGAAACTCATGCGGCTGGTGCCTCACCCGGTCATTTTTGGCTTTGTGAATGGCTTGGCCATCATCATCTTCATGTCCCAACTGGACCAATTCAAAGGACCGTCTGGAGACTGGCTGAGCGGAAGTCCGCTCTATGTATTTGGAGGGTTGGTGCTGGTGACCATGCTGATCATTTGGGGACTCCCCAAGTTGAGCAAAGCCATTCCGGCTTCTCTGGTGGCGATTTTGACCATTTTTGGTCTGGTAGTCGCCTTGGGCATTGACACCAAAACCGTAGGGGATATGGCTTCCATTCAAGGGGGATTTCCTCCTTTTCACATTCCAGCGGTGCCTTTCACTTGGGAAACCTTGATGGTGATTTTTCCTTATGCTGGGATCATGGCGGGAGTGGGCTTGATCGAAAGTCTGCTTACCCTCAACATCATCGACGAAATTACCGAAACCCGCGGTCGGGGCAACAAAGAGGCTGTCGCTCAAGGTCTGGCCAATGTGCTTTCTGGTTTCTTTTCCGGCATGGGCGGTTGCGCCATGATTGGACAGAGCCTGATCAACATTTCTGCTGGTGCCAGAGCAAGATTGTCTGGCATCGTTGCAGCGGTCATGTTGTTGGTCTTCATCATGTTTGGAGCTGGGCTGATCGAACAAATGCCCATGGCTGCGTTGACTGGTCTGATGATCATGGTTGCGATTGGCACTTTCGAATGGGCGAGCCTACGAACCCTCAATAAAATGCCCAAATCAGACATCTTCGTGATGATCCTGGTTACGCTTGTGACAGCGGTGCTACACAACTTGGCCCTAGCAGTATTGATCGGAGTCATCATTGCGGCTCTGATTTTTGCCTGGGACAATGCCAAGCGGATTCGGGCCAGAAAACGATTCGATGAAAACGGAGTGAAGTACTACGAAATCTACGGCCCACTTTTCTTTGGGTCCATTTCGGTCTTCAATGACAAATTCGACGTGCTCAACGATCCCGAGGAAGTCGTGATTGATTTCGCTGAAAGTCGGGTGGTAGATATGTCCGCCATCGAAGCCCTCAACCGCATCACCGAGCGCTATCACAAAGTGGGCAAGAAAGTCCACCTCAAGCACCTCAGCAAGGATTGTCGCAACCTCCTCAAAGACGCGGAGGACATCATCGAAGTGAATGTATTGGAGGATCCCACCTACAAATTGGTGGTAGATAAGGTCTGAGTGTGCTCATGGGAGGGTAGGTCAAATGGCACAAACTCACTATTGATGTTGCAATGTGTGGCAGTCGCTAAGCGCCTGCTCCCAACTCTTCTCTCTTCGATTTGCTACCAAGATGTGCATCCCTCCGGGCTGCGACTGGCGATTGACAAGGGAAAGCACCTCGAAAAAACGAAGCGCATAGCGATTCGAAGCTCGGTAGAAATAGAGGTGCTACTGAAAAAGCAGGCGCATCGCGACTGCCATCTACTGGGAGGTTCTCTTTTCGTTACATCTGACGGACACCCCATTGCTTCAAGAGCCGCGTAATTTGGATGTTATTTGATAAATTGCGCAAGATACATTTGATCAACACACCAGCAAAATGAAGGATAACAGACGATCGTTTTTTTTTCTTTGGGTAGTTCTATTGCCCTTTGTGGGACTTCAGGCCCAGGCGGATTTTCGGCAGGGCTATGTCGTTACCTTGGAAGGGGATACCCTCAAGGGGTGGATTGACAACCAAAATCCCCTAGAGATGCGGCGGATGATTCAATTTCGAGCGGAAGAAGGCCGCGAAATTCGTTCATTTACGCCAGAAACGGCTCTGGAAGCGCGGGTCTATGATCGAAGGTATCATGTCCGCAAAAAAGTCGATGGACAACTCTATTTCCTGGAATATTTGTTTCGGGGCAACATGACCGTGTATCGCTTGCTTTCTTCAGAAGGCTTTACTTATTACCTCGAAAAGCCGGGAGTTCCGCTTACCCTGATTCCCTTCGAAGAAAAAGAAATCTACGGAGACAATGGGGTGAAATACAACAAAATTACCACCAAGCACATCGGGGTACTGACCTACTACACCCAAGACGCTCCAGAGCTGCGGCCCAAAATCAACGGTCTAGCAGCCTGTCGGACTGAACCTTGGGGATGCGATGTTATGATTGCCTGATGATGTTTGGCTGGCGAGGTATCGTCC
>JBCCCJ010000624.1:0-4450 GCA_039033615.1 Bacteroidota bacterium | reverse complement strand
TGCAGGATGATGTCCACATCTTCTGTCGGGCGCACATCCTCCGCGGCTTCGTCATTCACATAAAGACGTACCACTGATCCGCCTACAAAGACTACCTGCTCATTGAGTTCCTGAAGGCCTTCAGCAACCTTGAGAATCGCATTAATATCAATCCAGGAATTGCTCATAACATGGTGCTGAGTTCTTCTATGGCAAGCCGCTTCTCCCGTGCTTTTCCAACTCTCATGGTATCGGTAAGGCCCAACATCTTGTGAAGCAATGAGTCCTTGCTGCATGCTTCTGGGACTGAGGGGTGAAGCGGTTCAATGGCTAGCCCCCTATCCTTCCCATTTGCCCAAGGCCACACATATTTCGTTTTGCTAGCAATCAATCCTGATAGGGGAGGGGCGCTATGGGCGGTCAGCATGCCTCTGGTGAGTGTTCCCGGTTTTTGGGGAAACACATATCGGATGCCATGCTCAATGAATTCTAGCATGGCATTTCGCAGGAGGATTTTTTTGTCTCCTGCGATGAGTCCGCCATACACACTTCTGTTTAGGCTTTCGCTGACCTCACTCTGGCTGATCCCAAGTTCATAGGCGATATCTTTCATGTACCAAAGGCTATCCCCTTTGGTGGCAATTTTGAGCAAAACCACAATGTCGTGAGGACGCATGCCTCTATGCTTTTTCATGAAAAAATGGGTTTGTAATTTCCATATCTCGTATCGCGATATGAAAATCGGCAATTTTTTGTGGATATCAAAACGTGTGGCCAGACAAAACCATCAAAGTTTTGATTCAAGCTCCTCTTGCTTTCCCTTCAAGCAAAAACCTCCATCAACATATCCGTAATGTCAGCCCAGATAGGCGTGATCGCAAGCGGAATCCGAATCGCATGTATCACCATGATGGCGATAACGATTCGCCAGATCTTTCGATTGGGTTGCTGGCTGTGCCGTTTTTCTAACCAGACAAACAGGAAGAGAATGCCGGAAGTCAAAAAGATCGCCAACAAGACGGAAGAGAACCCCGGCCCAATGAACATCCGACCAATGCGGAAGATGGCAGCATTGAGTAAGACGATGGCCGTGATGCTCATCAGTCGCTGATGCAAGAGGGGGTTCCTTCGGTTGAGGATACCGAAGGTATACAGCGTCCCAAACATCAGGAGATCCAGGAGATTCACCAGCAACAAAGGCTTCGCACCTGCATTATTACTAGCCAGAGCCCGCTCCACCAATCCCAGCGAAACGAAGAATCCCGAAATCAATACGCCCAGCGTGATGCCCAGACTGAGATAGCCCAATAGTTGATGGAGTCTAACTTTTCTTCGATTGATCAGCAGGCTTTGAAAGAAAAAGATCAGAATCCAAAGGCTGGTAAAAACGGCATGCCAATGAATGTCTGGAGGCATATCAAATTGCCCCATGGTCAGAGGAAGCCAGTATTTGGGGGCAAAAGCGACTGCTACCAATAGCAGAAATGCCCCAGCCCACCGAAGATAAAATGGATGTCTTTTCATCAGTGCTCTAAGAAAAATAGACGATCTATCCTTGAAAAAGGACTCTTTGGATTGGCATCCTCCATTTCTGTTGAGACTCAATTTCTGGAAATTTGCCATGTTGATCAAATGGGACCCTTGGGACAGGGCCGCGAGAGCTACCATTGCCCGTTTTAAATGTAAGCATCAGACCTTATCTTGAGAACCTTACTCACGACAACTAACCTCTGAATCTTGTGAAACCTGTTGCTTTCTGTACCTCTCTCTTGTTGCTCTTGTTGCTAAGCTGTGGCCCAACTCAGGGCCCCATCTCTGCTTTGCCTGAATTGCCCACTGGTTCTCCTTTTCCAGGAGAGCGGGGCCGACAACTTGATTCCCTGGCTCGGGCTGATATTTGGCAGCGAGAGGATCAGGGGTTTCTCGCCGAATTGGTAAAAGTTCCCCGTGATTCGGTGGTCGCTTTTGCTCTCTACACCCAGGATCATGGAGTATTGAAAATGAGTGCGCAACTCTATCCGCTTCAGGCAGGAGAGGACAGTGAAGTACGATTGGAGCTAAAAAGGGGAACGCAGTGGCAGGAAGTGGCTCGTGCCGAAGTCAGGTATCCTGGCTGGTCTGCTCACTTTCGAATCGAAAATTGGGACAACACCCAAGATGTGGCCTATCGAGTGAGGCATGGAGAAGAGGCGCAATTTGGGGGCATGATCCGCAAGGACCCCACCGACAAGGCTGAAATTGTGGTGGCTTCCCTGAGTTGCAATTCCAATCAGGACCGCGGACCTCGGACCAACATCGTCCAGAACCTCCTGACGCATGATCCAGATCTGCTCTTTTTTGCGGGAGACCAAAGCTATGACCATCAACAACATACTGCCGCTTGGCTCCTGTGGGGGCGACAGTTTCGGGAAGTCCTCAAAGATCGTCCGGTGGTGACCATCCCGGACGACCACGACATTGGACAAGGCAATTTTTGGGCCGATAGTGGAAAAGTCGCTGCCTCTACGGCGGGTTCGGATGGGGGCTATTTTTATCCGGCGGAATACATCCAGATGGTGGAACGCATGCAGACCTGGCATTTGCCGGACCCGGTAGATCCGAGGCCCGTCTTGCAAGGGATTGGGGTGTATTTCACCCGCCTACGGGTAGGGGGGATAGATTTTGCGATCGTCGAAGACCGCAAATTCAAGACGGGTCCCCAGGGCAACATTCCCCAGATGGGGCCCCGGCCCGATCACATCAATGATCCCTCGTATGATCCAGCGACGATTGACTTGCCAGGCTTGAACCTGCTGGGAGAGCGACAGTTGGCCTTCCTGGAGGATTGGGGGCAGGATTGGGAGCAAGCAGAAATGAAGGCGATGTTGTCGCAGACAGCCTTGTGTGGCGCGGTGCATTTTCATGGTTCTCAGGACGATCGCCTTCTTGCAGACTTGGATTGTGGTGGCTGGCCACAAACGGGCAGAAATGAGGCCTTGCGCCTGCTGCGTCGGGCAAAAGGGGTGCATCTCTGCGGGGATCAGCACCTATCAGTGGTGGTGCAGCACGGAATCGACGAGTTTCGAGATGGTCCCTTTGGTTTCACCAATCCGGCCATCGTGAATTCCTACTACGGCCGCTGGTGGTGGCCAGCTAGCGAACAGGCTGGCGGAGGGGAAGTCGTGGGCTCTGCCCTCCCTTGGACCGGCGATTACCTGGATGGCTTGGGCAATCACCTCACCATGCACGCCTACGCCAATCCCGATCCAATCAGCAATCGTGAGTTGAGAGAACAACAAGGTCGAGAAGAAATCAACTTGGGCGATGGATATGGTTTGATCCGCTTTCAGAAAGCCGAACGCACCATCACCTTTGAAGCTTGGCCCCGCTTTGCAGACCTGAGCCAAGGAGACCAAGCTCAATATCCTGGTTGGCCCATCACGGTTCAGCAAACAGACAATGATGGACGTCCGGTTGTTGGATACTTACCAGAACTGGATTTGTCCGCGCATCCAGGTGCAGTGGTGCAAGTCCTAGACGAAACTTCGAGGGATATCCTTTATACCCAGCGGGTACAAGGAGATCGCTTTCGCCCTGCGGTATTCTCAGAAGGAAGCTTCACGGTCAAGGTGGGGGAAGATCGGCCGGATGCGTGGAGCCGATCTGGTTTGACGACCAACCAGACTGAAGTCGTAGCCGTAAATTGGTAGAAGAAACCCATCTGATCTCATGCCCATAGACACTTCCCAACTCGCTGTGCTGCTCACTCGCGGCAGAATCAAGCCAGTGATCGAGCAATTGCTCTCCCTGACCAGGGGTACTTCCTACGAAGAGCAGGCCATCCTCCTCTCCGCCCAGTTTCATCAGCAAAAAACGATGATCGCCAGCGAGGAAGACAAACAAATTGCCAAGATCCGCTTGATTCGATCCGCCAAGGGATTGCTAGACGAAATCGAAGAAGACATCACCGGAGAATTGAAGGGGCGGACCTTATCCATCTCCTCCTCCGAATCTACGCCCCAATCAACCAGCCCGCCCCCGCCGCAGGTCGTCAACAACATCACCAACATCTACACTGAAACCTATGTGCAGGGCAATATGACCGTGAATCAGCAACAGATTCAACAGCACATCGAACCCCTACAGCAACTGGTGGAGATAGTAGGGGGAGTTCCAGAAGAAGAGCAGGAAGAAGGCTTCTTTATTTCTCATGAAGAATACAAGGAACTCATAGAGATATTAGAGGAAATACAAGAAACCAAAGAACCAACCAAACGCCAGCAAAGAGGCTGGAAAGCACCACTCCAGAAGCTGGTGCGAGTCGGACAAAATTTCGTTGGTGCCCGTCTTGAAAAGGGGGCCGATTCCCTGCTCGCTGAATGGATCAAAAAGAAGGGACTGGAAAAGGTCATGGAATATGCCAGCAATCTGGTGTAGGGGATAGCGGCGGCAATCCCCAAAGGACAAGATGGGTTTCCTGCTAGAAATCCCT
>JBCCCJ010000623.1:0-4454 GCA_039033615.1 Bacteroidota bacterium | reverse complement strand
GGCGTCCTCTGCCTCTTGTTGGGCCATGATGGCTTGTTCAGATGCCTGCCGGAGTTCGAGGGTACGCTCCTGAACTTTTTGTTGGAGAATCTGATTCTGGACTTTTATCGTTCGCACCCGGTACCAATAGATCAGAAAGCCCAAAATCAAGGCGGCAAGCCCTACCCCTGTTTGGAACCACCAGGTATCCCAAAACGGCGGATGTACCACAATGGTCAATTCCCGGGGTTGCGGGCTCCATTTGCCTTCGTGGTTTGCGGTTCGGACTTGGAAGACATAGGTGCCTGGGGACAAATTGGTGTAGGTGGCGCTCCGCTGCGTGTGGCCATAGTTCCAGTGCTCTTCCACTCCGGTGAGGCGGTAGGCGAGGCTGCTGAGATCCGCAAAGCGGAAATTGATCACGGAGAAATCAATTCGTAGTACTCGATGGCGATAGGACAATTGAATTTCCTCCAATTGGTTCAATGGCTGCCGCAGAATCGGTTCTCCCAGATACGGGTCCTCTTCCATCACGCGGACAGGTTGGTCCCCGATTCGTACCCCATTGAATTGGATGGCAGGTGGAAGATATTCTCGTTCCACCTCCGTTGGATCAAAGTAGCTGAGTCCGTCATTTCCCCCAAAGTAGAGAAAGCCGCTTTCATCCTGGAAAGAACCGCATCGAAAATGTTTGCTGCTCTTGATGCCGTTTCGACTCCCGAAGAGGGTGAAATGTCTGGTTTCGGGATTAAATCGAGCAATGCCAGGATTGGTCCCACACCACACAAATCCAGATTCGTCGATCTGTAAGCCGGTTACATTGGGGGTGGGAAGGCCTGCTTCCATGCCTGCACGATCAAATTCGAGGGTCGCCCGATCCATCCACTGCAGTCCTTGAACACTGCCTATCCAGATGTGGTCTTTCGTAGGGAGGACCGACAGGAAGTCCTTGTTGAACAAACTTAAGGGATCTTCGGGATCAGCGAGGTGGGTGGTACAAATCAACTCGCCCAATTCATTCAGGCGGGCTTCGACCAACCCATGACTGGCGGTGCCCAACCATATCGTTCCATCCGCTTCGATCGCCACATCATTCAGGTGATTCTCCGGCAGGCCATTTGGGGTCTGTGGATCGTACTGAAAAAAACGGAACGCCATCGTTTGAGGATCCAATTGGATCAGCCCTTCGTGAGAGGCGAGGTAGATCAGGCTGTCTGGCCCGATTTCCAGGTCATAGACCGAGGCAGGGGGATCGCTTTCTGGATGATTCAGGGGATAATTGCGAATGGAAAAACGGCTGGGATCTACCACTGATAGTCCGTGATCGGTTCCTGCCCAAATTTCTCCTCCGATCTGCTTGACCGTATGGATTTCGCCTGGGAGAAGGCTCCGGGAATTGCCCGCTTGGTGAACCAGCCGACTCTGCTTCCCCTGCTCCTTGTGTATTCGGATCAGCCCATGATCCTGGGTGCCAAGCCACAACCATTGATTTGGCCCTCGACAAATGGCTTGTACAGTTATGGGTTCCGTTTGCGCCTGGGCGTTGAGAACAGAGGTAAACCGAGACAGATCGGGATCATACTTGGCAACCCCACCTTCAAAAGCAATCCAAATGAGGCCGTTGCTGGCTTCATATAAGTCTCTCAACTGATTGGAGGCAAAGCCATGTGTCAGCCCCGGCAGTTGTTGAAAGCGATGAATTGTTGCTGCCCGAAGTTGCTGCTGAAGCGAAAGGGAGTCGGCATTTGGCATCTCGATGATGGCCAAGCCTTCCCCTGCTGCTACCCAGATTCGTCCTGCTTGGTCTTCGAGAATCGAAAATACCTCCTTGACCATGTCGGTTCGCTGGGACGGAGCAAAGCGATGCCATCGACTATCTTCCGACTGGAGATTTCTGACGACCAATCCTTGTCCGAAGGTGCCGCCCCACAGACGACCATGCTGATCCGCGTGGATGCCCCAAATGGCTTTGTCCGAGGAGGAATTGATCGCCATATTTCGGTGGGGGAAGCGCTGAAACCAGAGCGCATCCAGCGGAGTTTGTTCCTTGCGGACCACCCGATGAACCGTTCCTCCCCAGGTACCAAACCAAATGTCTCCCGCTTGGTCCAGCGAAAGATCCAACACTGCAGAGGAGAAGAGCTTGCTTTCGTCTGCTTTGTCGGCGTAATGATTGTAAAACCTTTCTTCTTCGGGATGAAAAATGCTCAGGCCTTTTTCCGTTCCGACCCAAATATTGCCATCCGGTCCTTCTAATAGGCTGAGGATCTGGTTGTGCATGATGCTGCTGGAATCGGTGGGATCGTGTAGGTAATAGCTTACCCGCTGAGACTGATGATCAATGCGATTCAGCCCTCCTCCCTGCGTCCCCACCCAGATATTCCCCGCCTGATCGATCAGCAGGGCTTTGACGGTAGGATGGTTCAGGCAGCTGCCAACTGCTTTGGTGGAATCCGGTTGGTACATCAACTGAAATACCGCTCCGTCGAATCGGCTCAATCCGTTGGCGGTGCCAAACCACACATATCCCTGCTGATCTTCTGCCACCGCATAGACCATGTTGGAGGCCAGCCCATCTTTTGTGGTATAGGTCTCTACAAAAAAATCCATCTCTTGGGCGAGGCCCAGAGACAAGAACGAGCAAGTCCAGATGAGTAATCCTACCGCGATGCGTCTCATGTCCGATATTCAGGTGCATGAAACTAGGCCTCGCTGGCCTTTTTCCGGGAACCATTGTTGGAGACTTGCTTGCTCATGTAAGGCTTGCAGGAAAAAGAGAGAAGGGATGCTTGCGGAGAAAAGGGTAGGGGACCACAAGTGGCAAGAGAGCCCATCCGCAATCTTCGAATGGGCTCTCATGATCTGATGCTTACGTCCAACATAGCAAAAGCGAGGCTTGAGCGATCATTTTGCCGCTTCTACAATGGCGTTGGCGATGTCTCCGTAAGGCCATTCCAGCGTGGCGCGATCCAACAAACCAAACATCCCGCCATCATCCCAGACCACCGTCAGCAAACCTCGTTCCGCCGCTTCTCTGGCGTAAAAACTCGCGTACGCGCTGCGGATTTCCCTTGGATTGTCCTCGATAGAGCCCCATTCTCCCAGGATGACTGGGCGGCTCTCTTCTACCACCCACTTTTGACGGATCTTGTCGAACTCCGCTTCCATGTCAACTTTGTCCTGATCGGACCCCCAACTGACAGATGCTTCCCCGGCAAAGGCCCAAGGGAAATAGCTGTGAAGCGAAATGATGACCTTCGGATCGTCGTTGGGGATGACGAGGTCGTCCATCGCCGCTGGCACAGTGCTCGCCGCCCAAGTAGGAATCATGAGGTGGCGTTTCTCATTGTTGCCGCCCGTTGCCCGAATCGCATCTACGGACACCTGATGAAATTCATTGATAAAGGCCCGGCCTTCGGGTGTGCCACCAGACCATTCTTCCGGTACCCCTTTCAAGCGGGGTTCATTCAGCGTCTCAAAAATCAGGGAATCATTATATGCCTCGAAGAAAGTCGCTACTTGGGTCCAGAGACTGCTCAGACGCGTTTTGGTTTTCTCCGCTTCTACCGCATTGGGCTTGACCCAATCGTCGTCATGGTGGACATTGAGGATGACGTGCATTTGGTTTTGAAACGCATAATCCACCACCTGCTTGACCCGATTCAGGTAGGTCGCTTCTATGGTATAGGGCTCCACCTCACTTTGGTGAAAGCCCCAGGTGACTGGAATTCGGATGGTGCCAAACCCCCGGTTCTTCACGGCGGTGATCACGGATTTGGTTGGCAGGGGATTCCCCCAGAAGGTTTTGTCTCGGGAGGTAACGTCAAAGCTATTCCCCAAATTCCACCCCACGCCCATTTCCGCTACGAGGTCAAAAGAAGAAATGTCTCGGGCTTCGCCAATGCCAGCCGTGAGGTTTGGGTCAGGCGTTGGTTCTTCCTCTGGATCAGGATCCGGGTCAGGGATCGGCTCTATGGGCTTGCAAGCAAAGAGGAGGAGCAAGGAGAATATGCCGATGGACAGGAGTCGGAGAGGAGAGGGATGGGCGAATGTCGTCTTCATAAGTTTGAGAAAAAGGAAAATACAGCGAAAAATATCTAGCCAAAGCTAGGGAAATTCTTGAGATCTAGGCCTTGGCTGTGCGGGGGGCGTATCCCATTCTGTCGTTTTTGGTATTCTTTTCACATACAGTGATTTTCTTTGAATCTGTAAGGCGAAAAAATGAGCCACAGACCTGTGGTGAGCCTGCCGAACCAACTCTCAAAAAAACGAAGCGCATAGCGATTCGCAGCTTGGTAGAAACAGATGCCTTACAGAAACAAGCAGGCGCATCGCGACTGCCATCTACTGGGATATGCTTTTTCTGGTAACATCTGACGTACACCCCATTTCAACTGTTGGTGCCGACACCACAACTGAATACTCGAAGGACATTCAAGTCTCTACAAACTCGTTACTATTGGATCCGACCAATT
>JBCCCJ010000622.1:0-4454 GCA_039033615.1 Bacteroidota bacterium | reverse complement strand
CGGGGATCTTGCCGATGGAGTGTATCTGGTTCGGTATCAAGTGCCGGGTCGGGTGGTGAGTCGGAAGGTGGTGAAGTGGTGAGGAGGCTAGCATTTCACAACTGTGAATAAATGGCTTTCCCAAGCTCAAAAATAAGATCACTCATCTGCTTCGCATCCATAGCATCAATTTTTTGCAAATCCCCTGTATAAAGGTCAAAATCCGCTTCGTGAACAATTTGATTCCTTCGGTTCACAATATTTCGTAATCTAACCTTTAACTCTTTTTCTGCAATTCCTATTTCACTTGCTATTTTCTGCCATTTATGATTTTCATTCCAGATGTGATTGAGGGCTTCTGTTATCTTTCCTGGCTCATGAAAAGACTTATGTTTATGGGCCTCAATTACGCGGTCTCTTAATTCTGCTTAAGGAGGGGGAATAGCTCCCGAGGATAGAGATGCAACCAAGTTTAATGGTATTTGAAATCTTTGATAGGAGCTAGTTTCTATCCTTTTTCCCTAAAAAATCTCAACCATTCCATAAACGACTAAATCGTGAATCAGACGATCAAGGCAAGAGATTGAGTACAAAATCTCCATTCTCAACAAATCCTCAACTTGCTCTTCCGGTATTTTTAGTGATGAAGTCAGATGTAAATATAAACTATGGAGTTCTTGCACTCTTCGCATCCCTAGTTCGAATCGCTCAAACGCTAACTTCATGTCTTGTCAAATTTTCGACTTTGTCTGCGATAGTGGAAAATAACTCCAGAAATTCTGTTTGCTTCCTTTGTATGTTTTCAAGAATTACTCCTGTTTCACCTATTTGTTCTTTTGTTAAAGAGAAAACAGGTACTCCCGCTTTATGAGCCTTCTGTAGAAGGCTTTGAAAATCAGGCACTTCAGACAAGCAATAACTGGGAAGCAAACCAGAACTCTCATACATCTCATTGGGAAATGTCATGCCTGCCTTTGCTAAAACGGGAAATAATTGAGAGGATATGACCTCATTTATCTCCTCCATTTTCGTTCTAAATGGCTTTGCAGCAACTCCTTTACGGATATTGAATCTCTGGATCAAATGACCTGCGAATAAGGGAGTTCTTTCTGGGAAAGGATAGGTAGCCTCCGACAGAAGAAGCCTAATTCGTTCAGAGGCTACCTTCCACCTAGGCAATACTCTTGAGAGTGTCCTAAGCGCCATGATAGAGAATGGATCAGGATTGGTAGGTATGATAAATGAGTCTGATGAGACGAATAAATTTTGATTGATCGCACTCATTCCAGGATTTAAATCAATGATCGTGTAATCTACCCCATACTTGTCCTCTGTATTAGAAATCAAAGCGTGAAATGCTCCAGGCAAATTTTGAAGCGTTGAAAACGCATTATTAGAGGTTAAAGCAAAGCTTAACTGAGGCTCAAATTCGGATAAATTTGGGTGCCCTGGTATTAAGAAAAGGTTTGGATTCGAATCGGTTTGGTAGCATTCTATGGAACCAATTGGTTCCGGCTTTGCATCAAAGGCAGGCCTAATACCATCCATCAAATTTTCGTTTCGAGTAGTCTCATCAGTGTAATAACTATCAAATTTATCTTGAAGAAATAGGCCCGTGAGGTTACACTGGGGGTCAGCGTCTAATACCATAACTCTCTTTCCTCTCTGGGATAGGATCCAAGCTAGATTAAAGGCAGTAGTAGTTTTACTCACTCCCCCCTTATGATTGAACAATACAATTCTTTCTGCCATATCCTTTTTCTCTAAATATACGAAACAACAAAATATGATGCCCCCTACTTTAGCATCTCCTCCATCTCCGATTTGAGATAATCGACCAGCCCGTCGAGGGTCATATCCCCGATGTTTCCACTTTTGCGTTTGCGGACCGCCACTCCGCCTGAAGCGACTTCTTTCTCTCCCACAATCAACATGTAGGGATATTTGCCCACTTCGGCGTCGCGGATTTTACGGCCCACCTTTTCATTGCGATCGTCGACCTCCATCCGAATGCCTGCTTCCCGGAGTTGATTGCGCACCTCATAAGCATAGTCATTGAACTTCTCTGCGACAGGCAGGACAATCGCCTGGGTCGGTGCAAGCCATAAGGGAAAATCTCCCGCAGTATGTTCAATCAGTACCGCAGTGAACCGCTCCAATGACCCAAAGGGTGCGCGGTGAATCATCACCGGACGATGTTTTTCGTTGTCGGCTCCGACATACTCCAACTCAAAGCGATTGGGCAGATTGTAATCCACCTGAATGGTGCCCAACTGCCACTCACGGTAGAGGGCGTCGCGGATCATGAAATCCAACTTTGGCCCGTAGAAAGCCGCTTCCCCTGACACCTCCACGGTGGTCAATTCTTTTTCAGCAGCAGCTTCCCGAATGTCATTTTCGGCCTGATCCCACAAGGCGGGATCGCCCACATATTTGTCCGGATTGTCGGGATCGCGCAGGGAGATTTGAGCGGTGAACTCAAATCCGAGGATGCGGCAGATGTACAACACGATGTCAATCACCGCCTTGAATTCTTCTTTCACCTGATCGGGACGACAGAAAATGTGGGCATCGTCCTGAGTAAAGCCCCGGACTCGGGTCAATCCATGAAGTTCGCCATGTTGCTCATAGCGATACACGGTGCCAAACTCGGCCATCCGAAGCGGAAGCTCCCGATAGGAACGGGGACGAGCCGCGTAAATCTCACAGTGGTGGGGGCAGTTCATCGGTCTGAGCATGAACTGCTCTCCTTCGTGAGGAGTAGAAATCGGCTGAAAACTGTCTTCTCCGTATTTCTGCCAGTGCCCAGAAGTCTCGTACAACTCCTTGTTGCCAATGTGTGGCGTGGTTACCAGATCATAGCCGGCTCTCTCTTGTACTTTCTTCAAAAACTCCATGAGGGTTTCCCGCAGCCGGTTGCCCTTGGGCAGCCAAAGCGGCAGTCCCAATCCAACTCGTTCCGAAAAGGCAAAGAGTTCCATTTCCTTGCCAATCTTGCGGTGGTCCCGCTTTTTGGCTTCCTCCAGCATCGTCAAATGCTCCTCCAACTCCTTTTTCTTGGGAAAGGAAATGGCGTACAGACGGGTCAACTGAGGATTTTTTTCATCTCCCCGCCAATAGGCTCCTGCGGTACTCAGGATTTTCATCGCCTTGATCACCTTGGAGTTGGGGATGTGGCCGCCTTTACATAGGTCCACAAAGTCGCCGGAGTGATAGAAGGTGATGCTTCCATCTTCAAGCCCTTCGATCAATTCGACTTTGTAGGGGTTGCCTTTTTCCTGGTAGTGAGCCAGGGCTTCGGCTTTGCTTAGCTCGCGGCGCTCAAAGGTCTCCCCTGAGCGGGCCAATTCGATGAATTTCTTCTCGACTTTCGCAAAGTCATGCGAACCAAATTCATAGTCTCCAAAGTCGATGTCATAGTAGAACCCCCGCTCAATCGGCGGACCGAACCCAAGCTTGATCCCTGGATAAAGGGCTTGCAGGGCTTCCGCCATGATGTGAGCCGAAGAGTGCCACATGGCCTCCTTGCCTTTTTGATCACGCCACGTCAAAATCTGCACCGTCGCATCGGTTGTGATGGGTCGGGACAATTCCCAGGTTTCCCCATTGACCAGAATTGCGAGGGCATTTCTCGCCAGCCCTTCGCTGATGCTTTTGGCGACATCCAACCCGGAAACGACGGCCTCATACGAGCGGGCCGATCCATCGGGCATGTGCAGTTGAATTTGTTGTGACATAAGTGATAAACAATTTTTTGCAGCGCAAAGATACTGGCTACAAAGGAATTTGCGAACAATCCTACCGAGAATCTCCGTCTGATCGACTGAAGAACCCTAAGTAAAACACTTGCCCCGTTCCCAAACAAATCAGGAACAGAAAAGTCAACATATATGAGGGGAAGGAAAAAAGCAGAAGGCTGAACCTGTTCATCTCCACAACCCATGCTCCTCTTCTCCCCTATACGAATCTGTACTCCGACCGTTATCGCAGCCATACTCAGCTTCATGTTGTTGGCTTGCGAAATAACCGCTCCTCCCGAGCAAGACCCGGAAATCAAGCCTTATGTGGACCGCTTTCAGAAAGAAGCCCAACTCAGAGGCTTGGATTTCAGTACGGAATTGGCTTCGATCAGCTACACCTTTGAAGAGACCTCTTTCGGCGGGGTTTGTTATCGGCTGGAAAATCGCTTCATCGTCAACCGATCTGTCTGGAATGATTATACCGATCAAGGGAAAGAATATTTGGTATTCCATGAATTGGGGCACTGCATTTTAGATAGAGATCACGAAAATGAATACCTGATCGCTGGGGAATGTAGCAGCATCATGAAGGGAACCGAAGATGGCAAACGGTGTCGTCGGAATCTGGCCGCAGAAATCTGGCGGACCTATTATGTAGATGAACTATTCGACACCGACACTCCCACACCGGACTGGTACGTACCCACCATAGGCCAGCCAAATGCTCAATCGGTG
>JBCCCJ010000621.1:0-4454 GCA_039033615.1 Bacteroidota bacterium | reverse complement strand
GAGGCTTTTTTTGACGAAGAGATGGGAAGAAAGAACGAGTGAAAAGGTCCAAGTTATTTTTTGAGTATCACTTAGGCCTTGACACCCAATACCCTTGGCAGGAATGGGTGCGCATATTCTGGATTGGCGGTAACGGGCATGGTGCGGATGTTGTGCACCAACTCAATCGAAGGACGAGCGGTTTCCATCCCGAAGCCATTGCCTTCCATGGTAACCTCGTACATCCGGGTATGCAGATCGGTAAAACCACCCGAGAATTCGATTTCATCTCCGTCCACGGTGATGGAGCGGTAGGTAGGCTGACCAGCATCTTTGGCTTCCTGAGGGAGGTCATGCTTGTCAATAGAAAGGAACCAACGCACGTTGGCATTCTCCAATTCCAGGAACCCACTCATTTTCTTGGGATCCGAAAGGTGTACTTCACTGTGCTGCACTTTGCCAAACAACCAAGAAAGCATGTCAAAAAAGTGAATGCCGATGTTGGTAGCGACTCCTCCTGATTTGTCCATGTCTCCTTTCCAGGAATAGAGGTACCAGGTACCTCGGGACGTACAATAAGACAGGACTACGTCCCGCTTTTTATCGGTTTTTTCGGCGTCGATTTTTTGCTTCAAGGCAATCAGGGACGGATGAACCCGCAATTGCAAAATGGTGAAAACCTTACCAGGAGATTCAGCTTCCATTTCCTGCAAAGCATCCAATTGCCAGGGATTGGCAACCAAGGGCTTTTCGCACAAGGCGTTGGCTCCTAATCGGAGCGCGAGGCGGATGTGCGCATCATGCAGATAGTTGGGAGCGCATACGGTCAAATAGTCAATCCCTTGACGGCTAGGATCCCTTTTTAGGCGTTCCAAATGGCGATCAAAGCGCTCAAATTCGGTGAAAAATGATACGTCGGAAAAATAGCGGTCCAGAATCCCGACTGAATCGTGAGGATCAATGGCAGCCACGAGTTGGTTACCAGTGTCTTTGATGGCTTTGAGGTGGCGAGGAGCAATGTAACCGGCACATCCGGTCAGAGCGAAATACTTCATGGGGTGATTTGAATTGAAAAATGGGGCGATTAGTTAGATAAAGGTAAGAAAAAGTCAAATGCCAAAGAATCGTTTTTTCGCTGGACCTAACTGAACGCAATCAGAAATATCCCTACGAAAATGATCCCGATGCCTGCGAGGCGGGCCGTTGACATTCTCTCTTTGAAGATCCACATGGCAGCTAATGGCACCAGAATGTAGTTCATGCTGATGAAGGGAAATACATAGCTCAACTCAAAACGGGAAAGCGAAAGTAACCAAAAGATGGCGGCCATGCCATTGCAAAATAATCCAATGAAGATATGGGGCTGAAACACCATGCTCAGATAGTGCTTCCAGGCAGGGGTGCCTTCCGCTTTGGTTCGCTGCTGCAAAACCGTAACGCCTTGTTTGAACAAGAGCTGCGAGACCGTCACAAAGAGGATACTCGCAAATACATAAATCAATGGGTTCATGCTTCCGGTGCTTTTTGATCCAACGACATCACAACCACGCCGACCGCAATCACGATCAGTCCACCAATTCTCAGGAGGGGAATGGTTTCATCAAACAAGGCCCAAGCCCCGAGGAACACCAAAAAGTATTGGAGGGTGGCCGCAGGATAGGCAAAGCTCAGGTCCAGTTTGCTCAGGCAGAGTAACCAAAGTACGACGCCCGAAGCATACAAGACCAGGCCACCAATGACCTTGACATTGATCATTCCCAGCAGGTAATCTCCTGCACTTCCTTCGACCCCAAAGCCTCCAAGATCTGCCATCGCAGCTTTGAGAACAAACTGGGCCGCTACACTGATGAGCAGGTTGAGAAAGAGATAAAACAGGCCCATCGTCATATCTTTGGACCAGCCTTTCTTCTTGATTGGGGTTTCTTCGTTCACCCCTGATTGTACACCTTGCATGAATTTCCAGTTAGGGGTTGACCATTGCCAAATGACGTTCAGCCTCCGTTCCATACAAATTGCCAACGCAATCGAGAATGCGCTGAAATTCTTCGTCGGAGACTTTCTGCTGGTTGGTATTTCGAAACGGCTCCAAGCCTTTGAAGTTGGATGCAGGCAAATCGCCTTTCCATATGTGCTGATAGATCCCTTGCACCACCTGCTCGGGATTCTGACAAAAGGCTTCGTAGGTCACCTGTAGATAGCGCTCCGGATCGACCTTGGTCTTTCCTTTGTCCAACTCGACTTCAACGCCATGTACTTGGCCACAGATGTCATTTACATAGCTCAGAGGATCTTGATCGGGATTGGAGTCCTGGCTCCCAAGTCCCCAGGCAATGTATTTGCTTCCCTGCACCGCCTCGCGAGACTGGATCAACGATTGCACCACGAAAACCGGATTCCGACGAATTTCGAGGAAGTAGACATTGGGAAAAGCTTCCTGAAAAAGATCTATGCAGAGGGAATTTCGATTGTTCTTATTCAAAAATGGCTGATCAAAACTGGCCAACCAGGTATGAAAGAATTGGCGCATCTCCTCCATCGTCTCCTCGGAAATATCTTCCGGGATGGCATTGCGATCTTCGCCCAGCCAGCGATTCCAGATGTGGAACCCATCGTTGGGACCATTGAAGCCGGAGACACTGCCGTAATAATTGTTGAAATTCCCTTTGCGGCGAGACAGGAAGCGATTGAACCACTTACCTCCGGTAATGGGAGCCCGCCCAAAGGACACGCTCAAGTTGTTGAAATAGCTGACCGGTAGATATTGGGCCAGCGTCTGATAAAACAGCGTGGTACCGCTTCTCGATCCGCCCAGGATGAGCAGAATCGGCAAATCAGACTGCATGCCTTTGTTCAGACGCCGCTTTTCCAGCGAGGCCAGCATCACATCTATCGGAGTTAGGGCTACCCCCAATCCCTCCCGTAACAAGGTAAAATAGGCCGCACGGTTGCCAGAAGCGAGCATGCGCTTCAACAAGCCGAAAGGATCTTTGAAATTGCCGTAACTCAAAGGTTGAGCGATTACTGGTGAAACATGGGAAGCTTATACTGCCTCTTGAGGAACAGGCTTCAAGAATTGGAGAATGGCGGTCATGATGCGGTCAGCCGCATCTCCATTGCCGAAATAAGGAGGGATTTCAGCGCGAAAATCTACGGAGCCTTTTGCCAGACGAATCTGCCAATCCTCGAAGGCCTTGCGAATGTTGGTCTGGTCTGCTCCTACGATGACATTGGCACCTGCCATGACGGTCTCGACCCATTCGGTTTCATCCCGGAGGGTGATACAGGGGCAGCTGAGGAAGAAGGCTTCCTTTTGCAGGCCACCGGAATCGGTGAAGGCAAGGCGAGCATTGCCGAGCAGCTGCAGCATATCGAGGTAGCCAACTGGCTCGATCAACTTCAAATTGGGGTGCGCCTTCCAATCAGGCAACATGCCAGGCAGGCGATGCGCCGTGCGAGGATGCATCGGAAATACCACCGGATGATGCGTTTCGGCAATTTCGTTGAAGAAATTCAGCAACGCTTCCAAACGTTCGACATTGTCGGTATTGGCAGGGCGGTGCACCGTCGCCAAGGCAAATTGATCGGCCTCTAGGCCCAATTCGGCCAGGATATTGGATTTCTTGTCCGACAACTGCTTGTTGAACAATACGGTGTCATACATGATGTCTCCGGTGAGCACGGTTTGCGCTTCCAGGCCTTCCCGCTTGAGGTGGGTCACGGCTGTCGGAGTCGGTGCCAACAAGATGTCAGACAAATGGTCAGACGCAATTCGGTTGATTTCTTCGGGCATCCGGCGGTTGAAGCTCCGCAAACCAGCCTCTACATGGGCGATGGGAATGTGGATCTTAGCTGCTGCCAAAGCTGCTGCCACGGTAGAATTGGTGTCCCCGAAAATGATCAGCATATCGGGCTTCAGTTCCAACAGAAGATCTTCAATCCCGGCCAGCATTTTTCCGGTTTGCTCTCCGTGCTTGCCAGAACCTACCCCCAGGTTGTATTCGGCGGGGGGAATTTCCAGCTCTTCAAAGAAGATATCAGACATCCCATGGTCGTAGTGTTGACCGGTGTGGATGGTTGCGTGTTCGATGCCAAGGTCTTGCTCCGCATTCAGCCGCTTGATGGCGTGAATCATGGGAGCCAATTTGATGAATTGGGGACGAGCCCCTACTACGCTGACCAGTTTCATGTTCTTGGTTTATTCTCTTGTAGGTTCTTATTCCAGGAGGGATAGTTCTCGCTTCTTTCGCAAAAACCGCACCCGCATATTTCTTTCGAAGGTATCCTCGCTTTCGACTGTATAGTTTTTGGCGATGTAGTTTTCCAGGTATTCGTGCTTGAGGTCTACAAACTTGACCACTTTCTGCTCATGGGTAACGAGCCAGACTTGCTCTGGAGCGCCCATCTGATCGGTGAATGCTTGGTGCACCTGCTCTTCGCTTTGTAGGACCCAACGCTCGTGCCCCCAAGGTTCCGCG
>JBCCCJ010000620.1:0-4455 GCA_039033615.1 Bacteroidota bacterium | reverse complement strand
CAACCAAGCAACCAATCAACCAATCAACCAATCAACCAATCAACCAATCAACTAATCAACTAATCAACCCACCAACCCCCTTTTTGATCCTTACGCCCTGACCAGTACCTTTGTGGCCGGAATTTTGTCTAGCGAAATCAAGTCAGTATGAGAAGCTTATTGCTGCTGTCCACCTTCTTGGTGGCGTGTGTTTGGGCCACGACGCCCGTATTTGGCCAGGAAGAGCCGGATATCAATGCTTTTGTGTTTGTGGAAAAAGAGCCCGAACCTACCAATTTGGGAGACATCCGCACTGCCATCGTCTATCCAGAAGAGGCGGTGAGTGCCGGGGTTTCCGGGACGGTGGTGGCCCGCATTCTGGTGGGAACCGAAGGCCAATACCTCAAGCATGAAATCGTCAAAGAAATTCACCCAGCCTTGGCGGCAGCCGTAGAGGCAGAATTGCCCAATTTGACCTTCAGTCCAGCGATGCAGGAGGAGCAAGCAGTCATGTACTGGAAAAATATCCCCTTCCCCTTTCGCTTGGTAGATGAACGGGAAGAAACCCTCAAAGCCAACATTGAAGAACTGACCGACCAGTTGACCGGAGACCCCGATAACTATGAACTGTGGCACAAACGGGGGGTACAACGCTCCGAATTGGGACAATATGAAGATGCGCTGATCGACTTTGATGAAGCCTTGAAATTGAACCCTCGGAAGAACAAGAAGAAACTGGCCAAGAACACCTACGACTACCTGTTTTACAGCCATTATGCCCGGGCGGCGGTCCTCTCCAAACTGGAGAAGTATGAGGAGTCTGTCCAAGAATATAACCTGGCCTTGGAGTTTGCCAATACAACCAAAGCCCCGGATTCCTCTGTCCAAAGCAGTGTTCCGACTCTCCATCTGGAGCGGGGCTACACCTACGCCCTGAATGACTCCAACGTGCAGGCAGAATCAGATTTCCGATGGATCATTGCCAATTCAACAGATACGACCACGCTGTGCACCACCTATCCCTTGTTGTTGGATGTATTGCTGGAAGAAGAACAGGCCAATCATGCCAAGCTCCCCGAAGTATATACTGGATTGATCAGTTGCACCCCCGACAATGAATTGCTCTATTACAGCCGCGGGTATTACCAGGCGCAGAATGAAGACTTTGAAGACGCTGTCAAAGATTTTGCGGTGGTGGTAGAACGCAGTGTGAATGGTCCCATCAAAATTGCTGCCTTCAATCAGGCCGGGATGGCCTATTTTGAAATGGGGAACCATGAGCAAGCCCTGGCCGAAATTCAGAACGCCTTGGATGTGAATGCCTTGAACCCTGTTTCCTATTACTATCGTGGGTTGGTCGAAGACGCCCTCGGCAAAGAATCGGAAGCCTGTGAGTCGTTTCGACGTTCGCTGAGTTTTGGCCTGGATGGAGAAGACGCAGAAAAGGCCAAAAATCTGTACAACGAGCGGTGCGGGACCTGGGAGGAATGAGGAGGCGAGAGGCGTGAAACGGGATGTTTTTTGAATCATCCTGTTCTCAGAAAGAGACTTTTGTATTTTGTGGTTTGGGGTAATGCTTCATTCAATCGGCCCCTACTCCGAAAAAGAGATGGATGTGAACCCTGTCCCTGAACCTTGACGTACTATGCCTCGTCCTGAAAAAATGATTTTTTGTCCCCAGTGCGGCAAAACCCTGATTCTTGCCCAGCATGGGGGAAGAGAACGCAAAGCCTGCCCCGACAGGAGTTGTGGATACGTCCATTGGAACAATCCCATTCCGGTACTGGCTGCCATTGTGGAGCGAGAGGGACAGGTTTTTCTGGTGCGGAGCATTGGGTGGCCCGAAGGGTGGTATGGATTGGTGACTGGCTTTATGGAAGCGGGCGAAACCCCAGAAGAAGGGGTTGTCAGAGAAGTCAAAGAAGAACTCGGCCTCGATGCCAAATTGGAATCTTTCATCGGTCTGTATCCCTTCCGCCGGATGAACCAACTCATCATGGCCTATCATCTGACCCTGGAGGAAGGAGAGATCAAACTTGATACCACCGAATTGGAAGCCTATAAAGCCGTTCCCATTGAGAAAGTGGTTCCCTGGGCTTCTGGCACAGGCTATGCGCTGCAAGATTGGTTGCGTAGCCGCGGGATCGAACGAGAAGCTTTTCCCCTTCCGGGCCGCAAACCATCGAGTTAGGCAGCAGTCATCATCCTCATTTATCAACCTCCCCTCGCCGCTTCCCCCTACCAATGCTTTGCAGTTGGGTATGCGATGATATCATAGATGATTTGTGATTCGGCGACGAAAAAGGGGAAGGTGCCCTGCTTCTCCTCCACCAAAACAAAGCCAACCCTTTGATGTTGAAGACAAGGGTAGGTTTCCCTATGATTTACCCCAGAGCTTCCGATCTTAGTGAGACTGAAAAAATAACTTGGACCTTTTCACTCGTTCTTTCTTCCCATCTCTTCGTCAAAAAAAGCCTCATTTGGCCCGCCAAACTCGGTTTTTCTTCCTGATCTGGAAAGAAATATCTACGCGAAAAGAGGAAGTTATTTTTCAAGTCTCACTTAGCTCACTCAGTGATCCCCTAATCGACGTCCAATGAAAGCGATCAACGTACGCCTGGAAGTGATGCAAACCATTGAAAAGTCAATGGGAGAGCTATTAAAAAAATACCTAAGGCCCATCGAAGAGATGTGGCAACCTTCCGATTTATTACCTGATTCCCGGAGCGAAAATTTCTTTGAAGAAGTCGCTGAACTGCAAGAGTTGGCTCGGGAAATGTACTATGACTTATTTGCGGTACTGATTGGAGACACCATCACGGAAGAAGCGCTGCCTACTTATGAGTCCTGGCTGATGACGGTCGAAGGCATCAATCCTGAAGAACCTACTGGTTGGACGGAATGGGGTACGTGCCTGGACCGCAGAAGAAAATCGACACGGCGATCTGTTGTCTCGCTACCTCTACCTTTCAGGTCGCGTGAACATGCGCGAAATGGAGGTTTCTACGCAGCATTTGATCAGCGATGGCTTTGACATTCAAACGGGACGTGATCCCTATCGCAACTTCATCTATACCTCTTTTCAAGAATTGGCGACCAACATCTCTCACCGAAGAGTCGCTGGCTTGGTCAAAAAATCCGGCAATAAGCAGTTGGCAAAAATGTGCGGGGTCATCGCTTCCGATGAAGCTCGCCACGCCAAAGCTTACATGGAGTTTGTCCGCCGGATTCTGGATGTAGACCCTAGCGAAATGATGCTGGCTTTTGAGGACATGATGCGCAAAAAGATCGTCATGCCCGCCCACTTCCTGCGGGAATCTGGCAAAAACATTGGGGAATTGTTCAATCACTTCTCTGATGCTGCCCAACGTACCATGGTCTATACCACCCATGATTACATCGACATCATGAAGTCGCTGTTGAAAGACTGGGAAATCGACAAAGTTGGCAACCTCACTGATTCTGCAGAGCGTGCCCGCGATTACGTGATGGCCTTGCCAGGACGTCTTCAACGAATCGCTGACCGCCTGAAAATTCCTGAAAAGCAGTATAAATTTGCGTGGATCGCGGATTGATCAAAAGCAAGTACGAGTGTTTCACAGATGAATCGTTTCAAGGATTGGTTGATTAAGGTGTTTGATGTGCTCAATGCGCATTGGGAAAATCATCATACCCACCAAAGAATCAGTGCGGTACTGGTGGTTTCCTTCCTGCTTGGCCTGCTGTTTTCTGACTTGGTGATGAGAGGGGTAATTCCTGCTTCCATCATTGGGCGGACGGAAGTCAACCATTTCTTTGCCATCGAAGTGGCCTTTACCTTGCTGCTCCTGACTGAGTTGGTTGCCTTGGTGTTCATCTTTCCCAATTCGGTGGCCCGCTCGGTCGGCAAACAAATTGAGCTGCTCTCGCTGATCTTGTTGCGATCCGCCTTCAAAGAACTCAAGGTGTATGAAGAACCCATCGTCTGGCTGGATCATCAGGAGGCGATTTTCAAAATGATCGCCGAAGCGGGGGGGAGCCTCTTGATCTTTTTCCTGCTGGGCATTTATTACTACATCTACCAACGGGTGTACATCAGCAACAACGAAGCAGAAAAGGAACAATTCATCCAGTACAAGAAGCTGCTAGCTCTGTTTTTGCTGGCGAGTTTCATTTGGATTGGCATCACGGATACCTACTCCATTCTGGTCCACGGGGTCTATCCCAGCTCCTTCAACACCTTTTACACCATCCTGATTTTTGTGGACATCTGTTTGGTGCTGATCGCGCTTCGCTACACCATGGAGTACCACAAGATTTTCCGCTATTCTGCCTTCGTCCTGACTACGGTGTTGATCCGAATCGCGCTATCCCTGCCTCTCTACATGAATGTGATTCTGGGCGTCGTGTCGGCTGGCTTTCTGGTATGCACGGCTTTGGCCAGCAATTTCTTCATCATGAGCCTTCGCAAGTCAAAGGTGGAATAAGCCCAACTTT
>JBCCCJ010000619.1:0-4456 GCA_039033615.1 Bacteroidota bacterium | reverse complement strand
GTTTATCCCAGCTCCCAAGGAGATCCCAAAGTTTTGCTGGTTGTAGGGGGTCGCACCAGCTCCGACTCGCACCATGGCATATACCGGAGTCTGCACCAGGATATTCGTTCCAGGTCCCTGAAAATTGAGCCCGAGTTGAACACTAGGGTCAATCCCCAAACTTACCACATCCTTGGAATGGAGGAGGGATATGTAGCTACCAATTTGAAGGGTGGAATAATTCCAACCTTGATTTCGGTTAGACTCTAAACTTCCCATTTCCAGCATGAAGCCAAAGTGAGGAACCATGCGATCAGACAACTGAGCAGAAGCCGATTGTAGACCTAACCCCAGTAAAATCAAAGAAATAAACGTGATTTTCTGCATATATCGATCCATATGTTTTCAGATGTGCGGCGAAGGTTCTCTCCCCTCGCCTTCCGATAAAAATACGTAATTTGAACCAGATTTGGTTGGAAACAAATGTATGAAGTCTCTGTATCAATTAGCAATAGCGTCTTTCTTGGTTGAATCCGTGTTAGCATGAGTCGCGCCCCCTACCATATCGTGGAGCATCTCTCCCCTCAGCTAGCTGATTCCCTCCTTGCTACTTGCAGGTTGTCTTTGTTTGTGCAGCCTAGTCGGGTATATGCGGTGTTGACGGACCAGCAGCGGCAAATGGTTGCTTGTTGGGAGTACTACAATGAACAACAGTTGAGCCGGGAAATGTTCTTGCGTTTTGTCTTGGAAAAAGAGATTTTTTTACGCCAACCATTCGCCGAGCGCTTCATTTACACTTCCGCGTCTCAATTTGCCTTGATTCCCAAACCATTTTTTGCAGAAGAACAATTGATCGGGCTGGGAAGAGTCTTGCTAGATGATGCGCTTTTGGAAGAGGAAATTCAATTGTCTGAAATTGGCCAGCCAGAGAGCAACATCATGTACATGGTTTCTCCGGGTTTGCGACACCTATTTGAACATTATTTCGCCGATTTCGAATTGAAGCACATCTGCGAACCGGCTTTATTCGCTGCGGCCCGCTTGTCCCAGGATCACTCTGATTTTCTGCTGGTCCATTCGATGGAAGAGCAGGTATTGGTGGTGGTGGTTCGAGAACATCAGGTCCAATTGTGCAATGCCTATCCGATTCATTCTCTCCCGGATATGGTGTACTTCGTTCAACTCACCAAAAGCGTCACCCAAATCAACGATCCGGGCATTCCAGTTTTCGTTTGGGGGGAAATTGATGCCAAGACAGCCGAGCCTACCGACATTTGGGAACTCTTGCCGGATATGGAAGTCCCACCCCTATTGGAAGATGCCGTTCAGCCACATACGAAGGCGGTCCCCTATTGGAAATACGCCTTCTTGACCCAATCCCCAGCATGAGGATCATCAGTGGCAAATATGGCGGCAGAACCCTCAAGATCCCCAAAGGTCTCCCGGTAAGACCTACCACTGATCGTACCAAAGAATCTCTTTTTAACATCCTTCACCAGCGCGTAGATTGGGAAGGACTCCGAGTGCTAGACCTGTTTTCGGGCACGGGCAACATCAGCTTTGAATGCTGGAGTAGAGGGGCTGCCGAAGTCGTTTCGGTAGATCGTCATCCGCGTTGCGTTCGGGCCATCAAGCAGGGCTTGCAGGCCTTGGGCCAAACTGGGAAAGTGATCCAGTCCGACGTCCGCAGTTTCTTAAAAAAAGGCGGCGGCCCTTTTGATCTGATCTTTCTGGACCCGCCTTACGACATGGAAGGACAGGAAGAATTGCTGGAACTGTTGTGGAAAAACAACTGGTTAGCGGAAGATGGCTGGCTGATCATCGAGCACCGCTCTCAAAAATCCTTCGATTCCCTGCCCCACTTTGCCTTCCGCCGAGACTATGGTTCTTCCTCACTGAGCTTTTTTCAGCGGGGGGAAGATGGTTGATTGGTGGATTAGGTGTAGCGTGGTCTTCTAGGCCGCGCGCTGATTCGGATTTGGAGAACCTTCTGACAGCTCAGGGATCTGTCGTTTGCCCTCTCCTTAAAACCATCTGGCAACTCAGAAGAAAAATCCAGCAATCAAATCCTGCCTACTTGCCGCAGCAAAGGGTTCTTCTTTTCGGTTCATCATTGGGCGTTTTTCATTCGTCGGTTCGATATTAGGAGCCCTCCTTGGCAACGGTACGTCCCACCTCTCGCTTCTCGCCGCAAAGCAGTCCCGCATCTCTCTCCATTCCCCAAATTTTGTGTACCTTCTGTTTTTCGCAAGCCCCCACATATGAGAACTGCCATTTTTCCGGGTTCTTTTGATCCCATCACGCGCGGACACGTAGAAATTGTCCTTCGAGGCTGTGTGATTTTTGATCGCATCATCGTCGCCATCGGTGTGAACAGCCACAAGAAATATTTCTTCTCGTTGGAAGAACGTCTGGAAATGCTTCGGCTGTGTTTTGAAGGAGAGTCCCAAATTGAAACCGCCTATTATCACGGCTTGACGGTAGATTTTGCGCGGGAGAATGATGCAAAATTTCTCTTACGGGGATTGCGTTCCCCTCAAGATCTTAGCTATGAGCAGCCCATCGAATTGATCAATAAACACATGGCCCCCGAGTTGGAAACCGTCCACCTCCTCAGCAAACCCGAAACCGCCATGATCTCTTCCACCATTGTCCGGGAGGTGATCAAGTACCAAGGCAACATTGATGGCTTGCTCCCTGCCGAGATCGTGCATTATGTGCAAAAGCTGAAGTACGGAAAAACCCCCACTCGGGCGTAGTCCATGGTTGGAGACTCGTTTTTCTTTGTACTTTTGGAGGCCGGATATGAAGCTGATCATTCTTACCTCTCGACTGCCTTACCCCATTGAGCGGGGCGACAAACTGCGGATCTACCACCAAATCCGCCACCTCTCCGAGCGGCATGAAATCTACCTATTCGCCCTGACAGATCAGGAAGTAGCGGCAGCAGATGTGGCCGAAATGCAGCGCTGGTGCAAAGAGGTTCAGGTGCACCGTATCCGCAAAATCGGGGCGATCTGGCAGATGCTCTTGGCCCTGTTCCGGGGATGGCCCTTGCAAGTGGCCTATTTCTTTCGCCCCCGCCTCCGCAAGCAACTCCAGCAACTGATTCAGCGAGTCCAGCCAGATCATCTGTATTGCCAACTGTTGCGCATGGCGCCCTATGTCAAAGCGCTTGATTTGCCAGCTACCCTGGACTATATGGACTGTTTTTCAGTTGGGATGAAACGCATGCAAGCATCTAGTCCTTGGTTTTGGAAGCCGATCTGGGCCTGGGAAGCACGTCAATTGCTGCGCATGGAAGGGCAGATGTACGAAGCTTTCTCCCATCACACCATCATTTCGGCTCAGGATCGGGATCATTTAGGAACCCCAGCAGGTGCGCCTGTCGAGGTGGTACCCAATGGCATTGACCTAGCTTTTTTTCACTTGCCTTCTCCCCCGCCAACCCCAGAATATGACCTGTTCTTCATCGGAAATTTGGGCTATTACCTCAATGTGCAAGCCGCTCAATATTTGGTGCAGCAAGTGATGCCCCTGGTCTGGGAGAAACGTCCGGATACCCGCCTATTACTCGCAGGCGCGCGCCCCTCGGCAGAAGTCAAAGCCCTCGTTCAAGATACCCGCGTCGAATTGCAAGCTTGGGTGCCAGACATTCGAGATGCCTATGCATCCGGGAAAATGCTGGTTGCTCCCCTATTTCACAGCATCGGCCAGCAAAACAAGATCCTGGAGAGTATGGCGATGGAAAAGGTCTGTGTGAGTACGCCCCTGGTCAACCGCGCCATTGGAGCAACGCATAATGAAACCATCTGGATGGCGGAAGATCCCGCAGGCTTTGCTCGTCAAATTCTGGAGTTGTTAGATCGGGAGGCCGAACTGCCCCAATTGGGAGCCAAGTCCCGTACGTTTGTAGGAGAACGCTTCACCTGGGAATATTCGGTGGAGTTGCTGGAGAAATTGTGGAGAGAGGAAGGATAGCAGCTACTCAAGCTGTCGGCTATTCCTTGCCTATGAGTGCAAGGGCCGTGATTGGACGAATTCCCCGCCCTTGTGAAAACGCTTCTTTGGACGAATGTTATGGATAATTGACGGGTAGGAAGCGATTGGCGGGAAGTAGCAAATGGGCCAAAGATCTGTGGCAGCGCATTCAATTCAAGGCGAAATCCCTCCATTTCTGACTTCAGATGAGGGACTACTTGGCAAATCTTCTCAGCTTTCGAGTAGGTCTAAACCCGGATCATTCGCCTCTGTCTGATAGGGATAGGATTCCACAAATTGGCACTATGCCGCCCTCAAATTCAGCTATTCGGTTCGCAAGCCCGCCAAGTGGAATTGTGTGAAGCGCTCGACGTCATCAAGGGCAAATGCGAAGGCCGTGTTGTGCAGCGAGCGAGTGGATGTTGAGACTCACTTGTCTTAGTGAGACTCAAAAAATAACTTGGACCTTTTCACTTGTTCTTTCGTCCCAGTTCTT
>JBCCCJ010000618.1:0-4459 GCA_039033615.1 Bacteroidota bacterium | reverse complement strand
GACTTGTGCTGAGACCCTGTCGAAAAATGCCGAACCAACTCTCAAAAAAACGAAGCGCATGGCGATTCGCAGCTTGGTAGATACCGATGACCTCCAGAAAGAAAGCAGGCGCATCGCGACTGCCATCTACTGGGATATGCTTTTTCTGGTGCCATCTGACGTACACCCGTCTCAGGCAAGACCAATTCATACAGTCCCTGGAGTGATACTGCTTCATGGATTGTTCCTTTGTCTTATTCCAATCTCGTAGCTTGAATTGCAGGTTTCCGCGTTTGATTCTATTTGGTTTACCGATGGGGAACTACTTTCACATCTGCACCTTACTCCTGTTGGGATTCAGCTTATATGGCTGCAGTACCCCAGCCTCAGATCCTGAATCAGGGATGGCCCGTCGAATCAAGGAAGCCGACAGCCTCTTACAAGCTTTCGTTTTCCAGGAAATTCTCACCAAGCCCGAAGAAAGACGATACTTTTCTGATATCAGAGAATTGGAACCGGTGGAAATGGTCGCCTGTGATTCCTTGTTCATTCATTATCAGGATACCCTGGACGGCCAAGCCGTTGAGCTGAAGCTGTCCTTACAAGCATTTGATCCAGAAACGAATGAAATCACCTATGATGAGCCTGAAGGAGGCGGGACTCCAGATGTTCATCAAATTGACGGGAAGCGACCTTGGGGCGGCGAGTATATGCTTCCGAACTTGGAAGTGAGCAGCGCTCAGCTTTCCATCAATGGGCAGCGCCTAGATCTCATAGGAGAGCTAGAAGACCTATTCGATCTCTGGATGTGTGAATTTGAGTATGGGGAATACTTTCAGCCTATGCCGTTTCTGGTGTATGATCGGGCGAATAACGTTTTTTACCTGTACCTAAGAGGAGGCGAGGCAGCCAGTACTTTCTTTGGGAAACTGATCTTCAATGAGCAACAATTCATCGGTCGCTATCTGCTGGATTATGTCGAGTTGAGTCAAACGGCCTCTCTTCGGCGGAGTTTTCGAGGGTTTTGAAGAGAAAGATTCTACGCCTGATCTGTTCCGTCGGTAGGGGAAGTTCTTCTATTCTTGATGGCATCTATCCATAAGCCAAATCCGATGAACGCCGAACTACTGATGGGAATGGTTTCGATCATGCCCAGCATAAATTGTCCATCCCCAGCTTGATGGGCATTCATTGTGGCCCAGATATAAAACACCAAGGGGTGGACAAGGAGAAATTGAAGAGAGAAAAACAGGAGTAATTCAAGGTAATCTAACCGCTGTTGTTTTTTCCTGATTCGTTTGAAGAACCAAATGGTGAACGGCAGGAATACGCCTAGTAGGGTGAGCATAACGCTCGCTGCAATCACGCCATAGGGGGAGCCTTCGAAGACCTTTCCAAACATCGATTCAAGCGGCAATCCAATGGCAAAGATCGGGAAAGCGGGGATGAATACCCATATCGTCGCGAAGCAGAAAATGGTGATGACAGTGCCGAATATGGTTGCTGCGTACTTGGGAAACATGAGAGATTAGGGTGAATTGTCTACCTGCTTTGCTGAGTCTTATTCAGTATTCCTGAATCAAGATTTCGGTGGGGATCTTTAGGCTCTTGTGTAACCTTCTGATCATTTCCAGGGTGAGTTTCCTTTTTCGATGTAAGATTTCACTAACCCGACTCTTGTAGCCAATGATATCTGCTAAATCTTTTTGCTTCATCCCCATTTGCTCCATTCTGAATTTGATGGCTTCAATGGGATCTGTCGGGCCGATGGGGTACTGTTCATCCTCGTATTTCTCTATGAGATAGCCCAAAATCTCTAATTCGTCGCCTTCTTTGGTACCAAGTTTTGCATCAAAAATCTCCTCTAGGCGAGCAAGTGCTTCTTGATAATCGGCTTCTGTTTTGATCAAACGGATGTTCATTCCTGTGGAGTTAAATCGTGGTAGCGTTTACTTGATCGTATGGTATGTCACTCAATCACGATCCGTTTATTCAACCCCACTTCAATGATTTTTCTTAGGGTCTTATACCCGATGTCGGATTTACTGTTCTCAATCTTGCTGATGTAGGATTTAGAAGTACCTACTCGTTGAGCCAGTTCTTCTTGCGTGGTACCTACGGCCTTGCGCGCTTTCTTCAATTCCCTACCTAGTTGATATGCGCTATCCCACTCCTTGTCTATTTCGCTATGGTTGTACAAAACGATGGGGTCAAGATCCAACTGGATGTTAAACTCCATTCCGTTCGATAGCTTACTGATCTTTGTAAGAGTAGGCCAAGTCAAGGTAGCGTTCTCAAGCGTCACCTCTTTGACTTTTCTTTTGTCATACAATTGCTGCAAAAGACTATCAGAAGGGAGATCCTGGCTATCCAGAAATGTCTTCAAATCAATCACCCGGTATTCTCCATTGTTGAATACACAAGAAATGTGAAATCCATTTACATCGTTGATCTTCAGGATATGTATGGTGCTTTTCATTGGATTAATGCTTTACTCATTCAGTTCGTTCCAAATTTCCATCAAAAGATCCCGGTTCTTTGATCATGTTCACGGCAAACCCCTGCTAAGGGTTTCAAACCCTTAGCAGGGGTACTAATTTGTGCCTTCCCACAACATTTGTCAGAGAACCATTCTCCCCATCGCCTCCGACCATCCGATCCACTCCCCCCGTTCACTGAGTGCCTCATTGTGAAACAAAAAGGTCCACTGCCCACCGACAGCCTGCGTCTGTTCCCGCAAGGCCCGCACCTGAACGACCGCTTCTTCCGGCGACAGCGCCAAATATTGCATCAAAGTCCGGTCCATCATGAGGGTAGGCACCCGAGTCAGTTTCGTGATTTCATTCCGTCCCAGGTCAAACCAGGGAAAAGGCGTAGCCATGCCGTGGGGAAATCCACCACTTTGATACAAACAGGCAGAATACTCATGGGTGATGCCCAACTCGATCAATTGCCGGAAGGTTCCTGGGGTCCGATAGCGCAAAAAATGTTGGCGAGAATGCCGAATGGGCGCATCCAGGATTCGACTGAGTTGCTCTACCTCCGCTGCCAATCGCTCTGGATATTCGCAGCTGGTGTAGGAGGGATGGATGCCAGTTCCATAGCCCGCTTGATGCAGTTCTTTGATCAGCCTTCGGAGGGCAGGCGTCCGCCAACTGAAGCGACTGTCGTGGGGCGAATGATGATCCAGCAGGAAAAAGAAGCGAGTCTGCTCGGGAGGGCAGAGGTTCTGGATTTGCGCAAAGGTATCGTGGGGATCTGTTCCCGTGCGATGCGCCTGCCAGCGATCCTGCAATTGACCCCAATTCCCTGAAAGGAGGTCTTTGGCAAACCCACCCAGTTGAATCGGAAAAGGCTTGTGAAGGTAGCGCCAAGGCACATCCACGTCAACGGTCAGGAGGTCAGGCTTCGGCTGAGGAGGCTGAATGGATAGGCCAGGAAAGCGGGCTTGGAGGTGTTTTCCCAATTTCTGCGCATACAGATGAACCAACGGCAAACGATCCAGCTCCAATTGAGCGATCAGGTAGGCATCGAGTCGGTAGCGCCCAAATTGATCCAGGGTCTGATGCTGGTAGACCTCATATTCGGTCAGGAGGAAAAAGCTCGCCGAGAACAAGTCATAGTCGAGATCGCTGGTTGAATCGGTAGCGGGAAATAGTTGAGGGATAGATCCCTGCCTCACTTCTGGAAGGTCTGGCCGAATGTGGGTTTCTAATAACCAGCCAGCATTCGGCACCTGTAGCGAGGCTGGATATGCTTCTTCCGTATAATTCAGGAAGGGAGAGCCTTCGGGCAGTGTCCTTTCCCCCGGCACCACCAATTCATATGGTACCCCCAACAATTGCTTCAGTAGGACTTCGCAGACATAGCGAAGGCGCTCCGTTCGCTGGGGAACCAGCACGTACAACATGGAAGAATTAGCGCTTGGCGTTCATGGGTGGCTGGGTCCACTTCCAACGGAAGGTCGCCAGGTAGAACAGCACCGCTCCCCCGATGATCAACACGAAAGAAATGATCTCCGCTTGGGTGATCTCGAAGGTCCCGAAGGTATAGACCGCATTGACGCGAATCTTCTCGATCAGGAAGCGCTCGATACCGTTGAAAATCAAGTAGATTCCCGTCATCTGGCCGATATAAGGCAGTCGTTTGCGGATCATCCAGAGGCCGAGGAAAATCAGCCCTGCCATCACGATTTCATAGAACGGCGTTGGGAACACATCTTCCGCAAGGCGGTGACAGTAGTCGCCCGTACAGCCTTCGATTAGCACCCCTTTGTTGAGGACGTTGTGTGGGAAATCAAAGCCCCACATCCATTCGGGTAGCCATGAAAGCCATTCTGGCTGGGTATAGTCTTTCACCTCCACGCCCGGAAGGGGATGCGGAAGCTCAGTACTTGCTTGCGATGGCACATCTCAAAGGTGAAGGAGTGGCTGAAGATCCAGAGCGCACAGCCTATTGGTTGCGGCGATCTGCAACCCGT